>DAOMQQ010000010.1:4883-33965 GCA_035445405.1 Hyphomicrobium sp. | reverse complement strand
GCAGCCGCGTGCTCATGGAGCGGCTCGAAGGCAAGATCAAAATCGACGTCGACACGGCGCGCCGCCTGTTCACCCTCATCGCGGCTCTGCATTGGAAAGGGTGACCCCGTGTCGGACGAGGGCGACGGGCCCCAGGCTGTGTTGTTCGCGTGCGCCGCGAATGCCGTCCGGAGCCCAATGGCGGCGGCCATTCTGCAGCATCTGATGGGAGATCGCGTCCGGGTGGCGTCGGCGGGCGTGCGCGCCGGCCAGCCCGATCCCTATGCCGTGGCCGTTCTCGACGAGATCGGCATCGACATCTCCGAGCACGAGCCTGCCGGTCTCGACAGCATCGAGGGCGAGGTGTTCGATCTCGTCGTCACGCTGTCGCCCGAAGCGCATCATCACGGCGTGGAGCTGACCCGCGTCATGCCGGCCGACGTCGAATACTGGCCGACGCCGGATGCGACGGCAGCCCCGGAGGGCGTCAGCCGGGAAGAGTTGCTCGCACGCTATCGGGGCGTACGCGACATGCTGTTCCGGCGCATCAAGCAGCGCTTCGTCAAGCCAGGTGGCGGCCCCTCCATCTGATCGCATCAGGACGTCGAACGGTCTCGAAGCAGAAACCACGTGTCCTGCTTCCCCACGCCCTTGATGTCGATCGTGCCGCGCGGCTCCATATCGAACGTGTCCGCGAGCCGCTCGCGCGTCGCAGGGCAGATGTGGATGCGTCCGGGAAGCGAGGTCGTCTCGAGCCGGGCCGCGAGGTTCACCGCGTCTCCCCAGATGTCGTAGCTGAACTTCCGCCGCCCGATGACGCCCGCCATCACCGGCCCCGTCGCCAGCCCCATCCGCATGTCGAGCGCGTGACCCGTCTCGGCGCGCAATGCCGCGACGGCCGCGTGCATCGCAAGCGCCATCCGCGCAAGCTGCGCGGCCGGCTGGGGCGCGGCCTCGGGAACGCCAGCCGCCACCATGTAGGCATCGCCGATGGTCTTGATCTTCTCCACGCCATGGTGCTCGGCAAGCGCGTCGAAGCGGGACACCAGCGTGTTGAGAAGCACGACGGTCTCCTTGGCGCCGAGCTCACGTGCGAGCGGAACGAAGCCGGTGATGTCCGCAAACAGGATCGAGGCTTCCGGAAAGGTGTCGGCCACGGGTTCGGCGGGCTTCGCCTTGAGCCGCTCCACGACCGTGTCGGGCAGAATGTTGCGCAAGAGTGCGTCGGTCTCGGCCTTGGCGGTCTCGGCCAGGCGGAAGGCATAATAGACCGCCGCCGCGATGATGCCGAAGGTGGTGATCGCGGCCTGGATGTACATCGAATCGAGCACGTCCTGCTCGGTGCGGATGAGCGCGGCCGTGCTCGGAAACCAGAACCAGGCGAGGATGTGCAGGATCAGCGCGGCCGCGATCGAGGAAATGATCAGCCATGTCCGGTGCAGGCCGTAGACGACGAAGGCAGCCGCGGAGAAGGCGACGTACTGAACATGCAACCCGGATTCGCGTCCGAGAAAGGATGTGAACGCGAGCAGCGCCGCACACTCCGTCACGAGGATCGCGAGCGCAGCCGCCACGGGTCCGAAACGGTGCATGAACGGAACCGCCAGCATGATCACGATGATGGCGAGGTTGATGTAAATGATCGGCCAATAGCGCGCGTAGTCCAGGAACGTCTGCTGAAGCGCGTAGACCACGGTCGTGAGCACGATCAGGTAGGCGATCATGTTCAGGATCTTGAGCCGCCGTTTCGTCTCCGGCGGATAGCCTTGCGTCCCGGCTTCGACCAGCCCTGTCAGCCGGGATGCGAGAGCGGAGACCAGTGGAGACGCCCGAAGCCGCGCGATGGCCCCGCCGGAGACGCCGGTGCGAGTCTCGGGCGATGCTGGGGTGTGTTGGGCCACCGTTGGCAGGCTCCCCAATGCGGGCCTCAGGAGCCCGCGATCGCCTCGAGCTCGTCGATGTCGCACGTAAACCGCGTGTCCTTGCGCGCGATGGCGCCGCCGTCCTCCAGTAGCGCAAGCGCGGCATTCACCTTGGGCCGGCTGGCGCCGATCAGCAGCGCCAGCTCGCTTTGCGAGATCGGAAGGTCGATCACCACTTTCGCACCGGGATGCGCATCGCCCTTCTGTCGCGCCGTTGCCAGGAAGAAGCGGGCAAGCCGGACCTCGATCGGATAGAGCGCGATGCCTTCGAGCTGGTGGTCCGCTTCGCGCACGCGCCGGCACAGAAACCGGATCACCGCTTCACGCACGATGGCGCGATCGTGGATCAGCCGCGTCAGGGCGCCCTTCGAAAGCGTATAGGCGCTGACTTTCGTCACCGCGGTTGCGTCCGCGGTCCGGACGCCGCCGTCGAGAACCGCGATCTCTCCGAAGATGTGTCCCGGTTCCGCATGCGCGAAAGAAAGCTCGCGCCCCTCCGCCGTCAGCACCGAAAGGCGCACGCGGCCTGTCGTCAGCAGATAGATGTCCCGCCCTTCGTCGCCGCGCGAGAAGATCGATTGCCCGCTGCCGAAGGAGGTTTCGCGCATCTCCTGGGCCACGATCTTGCGGTCCCCCTCTTCGAGGGCGCCGAACAAGGGCGTTTGCCCAAGCATTTCGAGAAGGGGTGCCTTGGCGCTCATCGGGCCTCCGGTTGAGGGATGCCCACGGATTTTCGCGGGATCCGAACGGATTGGCAACGAGCTTCTTGCTTTTCGGAGGCGCTCTCTGCATTCTCCGCTCGCGATTTCCAGGGGCCTATGAACCCCTTCCCAGTCCGTGCCGGTGGAGCGCCGTTCGGCCCTGCAGTCCATCGTTCGGGCCCTGGATCGTGTCCGGCCAGTCCATGGTCAGTAGGGCGTGTCTCTCGGAAACAGTTTTGGCAACCCGACATGAGCTCCGTCAAAGCCGGCTTTCTCTCCTCGTTCAGACGCACCGACAGTCCGCGCCGCGAGACTCTGCGCCGCGAGCTTGCCCGCGAGCGCGCGCGCGACGGTGGCCCGCCCGGCGCGCCGAAGCTCGTGCTCGCGAGCGCGAGCCCAAGGCGGCTGACGCTGCTCGCCCAGGCCGGCATCGAGCCGGATGCGCTCCGCCCCGCCAGCATCGACGAGACGGCGCGCCTGGGCGAGATGCCGCGCTCCCTGGCCGCCCGTCTTGCCCGTTCCAAGGCCGAGACCGCGCGCGATCAGATCGCCAACGACACCGACATCGCAGGCGCCTACATCCTGGCGGCGGACACGGTGGTTTCGGTTGGCCGCAGGATCTTCGGCAAGCCCGAGCACATCGAGGAGGCGGTCGCCACCCTCGAGCGCCTGTCCGGGCGGTCGCATCGGGTTCTGACGGGCGTCTGCCTCATCACGCCCGACGATCGGGTGCGCACGAAAATCGTCAGCACGCGGGTGCGCTTCAAGCATTTGGCCAAGCCCGAGATCGAAGCCTACATCGCCTCGCGCGAGTGGCGGGGCAAAGCAGGCGCCTACGCGATTCAGGGCCTCGCGGGCTGCTTCGTGCGCAAGATTACCGGCTCCTACACGAACGTCGTGGGGCTGCCGCTCACCGAGGTCGTGAGCCTCCTGATCGGCGAAGGCTTCCCCGTTCATTTCAACTGGCTGCGGGCGGCCGACCTCGACGCCGAGTAGAGGTCGCGAGGCGGAACTCCGAGGATGGGCCCATGAGCACGTCAGACGAAAAGCCCGAGGCGCGAGCCACCGGCGGCAAGTGCCCGATTTGCGGCAAGCCGACGGTCCATGCCGTGCGCCCCTTCTGCTCGGCGCGCTGCGCGGATATCGACCTCGGCCGCTGGGTTTCCGGCGCGTACGTCATTGCGGGCGGCCAGGCCGATGCGGACGAGGACGGCGCCGACAGCGAGGCCGCGGCCGCAGGGCAGCTCGACCGCGGACGGGGCCCCGACGAGGACGCATGACATTCGGTGAAAGGCCCTCGAACGAGGCTGGACAGCACCGAGGCGACCCCCTATAAAGCGCGAGCTTCGGCGGCCGTCAGTGCCCCTTGAGCAATGCCCAGGTAGCTCAGTTGGTAGAGCATGCGACTGAAAATCGCAGTGTCGCTGGTTCGATTCCGGCCCTGGGCACCATCACCTTCCAAGGCATATCTCTAAGCGTCGATCGCGCCGTCACTTAGCAGAGCGCGTCCCTTGTCTGCTCGACCGCCGTCACCCCGCCGACAACCGCTCGATCTGTGCTCCGCACGCCGAGAGCTTCTGCTCCAGCCGTTCGAACCCGCGATCGAGGTGATAGACGCGATTGATGAGCGTCTCGCCCTCGGCCATCAGCCCCGCGATCACGAGCGAGACGGACGCGCGTAGATCCGTCGCCATGACGGGCGCGCCGCGCAGGGTCTTGACGCCGCGAATGGTGGCCGTGTCGCCGTGCAGCTTGATGTCCGCGCCGAGACGCGCCAGCTCCTGCACATGCATGAAGCGGTTCTCGAAAATCGTCTCGCGGATGACGCTCGTGCCCCGGGCGCGCGTCATGAGCGCCATGAACTGCGCCTGCAGGTCGGTCGGGAAGCCGGGGAAAGGCTGCGTTTCCACGTCGATCGGCACGATGCCGTCTCCGTTGCGTGTGATGCGGATTCCGTTGTCGGTGTCGGTCACCACGGCGCCGGTCTCGGCCAGCGTATCGAGCGCGGTCGTGAGCAGATCGCGGCGCGTGCCTTCGAGCACCACGTCGCCGCCCGTCGCCGCAACGGCGAAGGCGAACGTGCCGGTTTCGATACGGTCGGGCAGCACGGCATGCACTGCGCCTTCGAGCCGCGGTTTGCCCTGGATACGCAGCGTCGAGGTTCCGATGCCCTCGATGACGGCGCCCATCTTCACGAGGCAGGCCGCCACGTCGCCGACCTCGGGCTCGCGCGCGGCGTTTTCGATCAGCGTCTCCCCTTTTGCGAGCGCGGCAGCCAGCAGCACGTTGTGCGTCGCGCCGACCGAGATCTTCGGGAAGATCACATGACCGCCCTTGAGCCCTCTCGGCGCACGGGCGATCACGTAGCCGCCGTCGATCTCGATGTCGGCGCCGAGCGCCTTGAGGCCGGTGAGATGGAGGTCCACCGGGCGCGTTCCGATGGCGCATCCGCCAGGCAGCGAGACTTTCGCTTCGCCCATTCTGGCGAGCAGGGGGCCGAGCACCCAGAAGCTTGCGCGCATCCGCGACACGAGATCGTAGGGCGCCATCGTGTCCGAGATGTCGCGCGCCGTGAGATGGAACGTTTCGCCGAGGTGAGCCGTGCCTCCGACCCGCTTGCCGTCGACCGCGAGATCCACGCCATGGTTGCGCAGAATACGGGCCAGCAGGTTCACGTCCGCGAGGTTGGGCACGTTTTTGAGCGTAAGCCGATCCTCGGTAAGAAGCGTCGCGATCATCAGCGGAAGCGCCGCGTTCTTCGCGCCCGAGATCGGGATCGATCCCTTGAGGCGCTCGCCGCCAACGATCTTGATCCGGTCCATGAGGTGCTCAGAGCCTTTATGTGGGGTGGGGGCGAACGCGTCCGGTTGCGGATGGATGGTTCGCTGCGAATGAACGAGATGATTAATCGCTCCGGGGCCCGAAGTGCAACGGAAAGGGGCCGGAGACGCCGCCGAAGGGGTGCGCGCCCGCCTATGCGTGGGGCTCGTCCTTTCGCCCGGGCGTTGGAGACGGCGCTGCGGCGGGCGTCTCGGGCGCGTTGGCGTCGCGCGTTCGCTTGGCACGCTGAAGCGCTTTGCGCCGGGCAAGATTTTCGCGCAACGCACTCGCGAGGCGCGCCTCCTTGGAGGCGGAAGGCGCACGAGGATCTTTCGAAGTCATGAAACGGGCGCTCGGATTTTTGACATGGGGTTCAGGTAGCTATCGCGCGGGCAAGGCCCTGCCAAGCGGTTCGGACGATACAACGACGATCTGCAATCTCTAATTGAAGCGCAAAGCATACATCTCAATCGCAGATAGATTATGCGCCGTGAACTGACGGTCCTCGTTGACTCCCATATGGTTAACTGTCTTGCTGAGGACTTAACCGTTTTGTCCTTGCTGTGTGCGTTATGTCGGTCTTGCGTCATGCAAGTCGTCGCGTATGTGGAAGCTGGCGCCTCGGCGCTGGGCTCGTGGGACTTGCGGCACTGTGCGTGAGCTGCGAAAGCCGCGCCTCGGACCTGGAACCCACTGACAATCCGAGAGAATGGCAAGTTTGGACAGGCGCGGACGCGTCGACGAACGTCTGGCTGCTCTACTCTGGCGTGACGATGTCGCCTTGGAGCCGGATGCATGAGCAAGGCCTGAAGCTTCGCGCGGCAGGCGGGTATGGCGAGTACACCTATTCGGATCGTATCCCTTCCGCAGATCCCGTGACCGATCCTCGCGATCGTGAGGCGACGTTCCACGCAAAAACCCATTATGCCGAGATTCTCGTGGGTTATCTGATGCGCTTCGGCGAGCTGACCGCCAAAGCCTTCGTCGGCCCCTCGATCATCGGTCACGATATTTCGCCGGACGACACGGAGACCGTCGTCATCGGAGACGAGATCGGCGTGAAGGGCGTTGTGGAGCTCTGGCTCAACATGGGTGAGCGTGGATGGGGATCGCTCGACGTCTCGTTCTCGACGGCCCACGGCACCGGTTCCGCCCGCGCGCGCACGGGCTATCGCGTCTGGCCGAAGCTCTCGCTCGGCGTCGAGGCGGCCCTCAATATCGACGCGCAGGGGCAGTGCCGCATGGAGATGTCCGGCACCTCCGGCTGCAATCACGCCTACGATCAAGAAACGCGCCTCCTGGATTATGCTCGCGCCGGCGCGTTCGTCCGCTACGAGCTGGAGCGCGGCGAGCTGTCGCTCTCCGTGGGCGCCCTGGGTGACAAGTTTTCCCGGGGCGGGGAGACGGAAATTTCACCATACGCCACGGTGAACTGGTTGACCCAGTTCTGAGCCGTGCGGCAGGCGCGCCGTTCCCGCCGTCTGCCAGCGAAGTTGCTGATATTCCATATAAAGAAGCCGAAGAACGTCATTGGAGAGCCACGGCTTTGCGCGGCAGTCGCAGGCATGAGCCGCGCCTTGACGCAGCCGCAATTCTCCACCACAAAAAAAATGACTGTTCGTTTTGTTTCCAAGGGAACAGCGTCTGCTCGCGGCCCGTCTTAAGGCGATAGCCTGTCCGAGAAAGTGTGATGCCGAAACTCAAACCCGAGACCCTGCGCCAGCGCCGCGAGCGCATCCTCGATGCGGCCGAACGCTGCTTTGCGGATGCAGGCTTCCATCGCACCACCATGCAGGACATTTGCAAGGAGGCCGGCATCAGCCCCGGTGGGCTCTACGTCCACTTCGCCTCGAAGGAAGATCTCATCGCGGGCATCACCGAGCGCGATCGGACGAAGCTTGCGGCCAAGCTCGCCGATCTCCCGGGCGCGCCGGATCTGCTCACCGCGCTCGCCAAGCTCGGCGAGCACTATGCGTTGGAAGAGCCGCACTACAAGCGGGTTCTCTGCGTCGAGATCGGGTGCGAGGCGACGCGAAATCCCGACGTGGGCGAGATCTACCGCACCGTCGATCGCTTCTGCCGCCAAAGCTTCGAGCAGGTGTTCGCCAGAGCGCGCGAAAGCGGCCGCATCGCAGCCGACGACGATCCCCGTCTGCTGGCCGAGGTCGTGTCGCTCATCGGCGACGGCCTGCTCTGGCGCCGCGCGGTCCATCCCGATTTTAACGCCGAAGAGGTTTTGCCTGTGCTTGTCCGCATGGTGAGTGAGCTTTTGAAGCCGGTGGAGCCGGCGAAGGAAGCGGCGCGTGCGCCCTCCGCGAAGCGTCCGCCGCCCCCGAAAAAGACCGCGCGCCAGCGTGCGGAGGCGGCTCAATGAAAAAGCGCCTTCTCGTCATTCTGCTGGGTCTTGGCGGTCTCGCGGTTGCCGCGTATCAGTCGGGCCTCGTCGCGCCGTATCTGGCGTCGCTCGCAGCCAAGCATCCGGCCGAGCAGAAAACCTCTGCAGCGAAGTCCGGTCCGCCCATTCCGGTCGTCTCTGTCGTGTACGCACGGCGCGCCGATTTCATCGACAGCGTGCCCGTGACAGGATCCTTCGCCGCGCGCGAGGAGATCCTCGTGGCGCCGGAGGTCGATGGTATGCGCGTGCTCGAAATCCGCGCCGAGATCGGAGATCGCGTGAAAAAGGGCGACGTTCTCGCCATACTCGTGACGGAGCAGATCGACGCGCAGATCGCCGCCAACGAAGCAGCCCTCGCAAGCGCCACCGCGGCCATTGCACGATCGCGCAGCCTGATTGCAGAGCAGGAGGCCCGCGTCGCCGAAGCCGAAGCGCAGCTTGAACGCGCGCGCCCGCTCGTGAAATCCAAGCATTTGTCCGAAAGCGTCTTCGATCAGCGCGTCGCGCTCGCGAAAACGGCGGAAGCCCAGCTCGCATCCGCCAAGAGCGCGCTCGCCCAGGCCGAGGCGGAGAAGGCCCAGATCGAAGCTCAGCGGCGAGAGCTGGACTGGCGGCGCTCCAACGCAGAGGTGCGCGCGCCGGCAGACGGCATCGTGAGCCGCCGCAGCGGCCGCGTCGGCGGCATCGCGACCGCAAGCGCCCTCACCGGCGGCGACACGATGTTCCGCCTGATCGAGAACGGCGAGATCGAGCTCGAGGCGGAGGTCGCGGAAACGCACCTTTGGAAAGTGAAGCCCGGCCAGCAGGCCCGCGTCACGGCATCGGGCGGGGTCGAGGCCGCGGGCACGGTCCGGCTCGTCTCCCCGGAAGTCGACAAGGCGACCCGCCTCGGCAACGTTCGCATTTTCCTCGGCGACAGGTCCGACATCAAGATCGGCGCCTTCGGGCGCGGCACCATCGAGACGGGCAACGGCCAGGCCATCGCCGTGCCGCTCTCGGCCGTGCTCTATACCGATGACGGCCCGACCGTGCAGGTCGTGGTGGACGGCCAGGTCGCAACGCGTAGCGTCAAGACGGGCCATGAGACGGCAGGCATGGTGGGGATCGAAAGCGGCGTCGCCGAAGGCGAGCTTGTCGTCGAGAAATCCGGCACCTTCCTGCGTGACGGCGATGCCGTGCGGCCTTTGAAGCCGGATGAGGCGACGCCGGGCAAGCTTAGCGAGGCTGGCCGATGAACCTCAACGTCTCGGCGTGGGCGATCCGAAATCCGGTCCCCTCGATCGTTCTGTTCCTGGTGCTCATGGTGCTGGGCATGCAGGCGTTCCAGGCCCTCCCGGTCACGCGCTTTCCGAACATCGACGTCCCGCTCATTCAGGTCCGCATCTATCAGGCGGGTGCCGCGCCCACCGAGCTCGAGACGCAGGTTACGAAGCGCGTCGAGGATGCCGTGTCCGGCGTCAACGGCGTGAAGCACATCACGTCGACGGTCACCGAAGGTTCCTCGCTCACCAGCATCGAATTCCGCCTCGAGATCGACTCCGACCGCGCGCTGAACGACGTGAAAGACGCCGTCCAGCGCATCCGCACCGATCTGCCGCGCACCATCGAAGAGCCCGTGGTAACGCGCATCGAGCTGGAAGGTCTCCCCATCGTCACGTATGCGGCCCGCGCGCCGGGCATGACGCCGGAGGAGCTCTCCTGGTTCGTGGACGATACGGTTGCGCGCCTGTTGCAGGGCGTGCCCGGCGTATCCGAGGTGCGCCGCATGGGCGGTGTCGAGCGCGAGATCAGGATCGACCTCGATCCCGACCGCCTGCTGTCGTTCGGTGTGACGGCGGGTGACGTCAACGCCCAGGTCCGCGCCTCGAACGTCAATCTCGCCGGCGGACGCGGCGAGATCGCAGGCCGAGAGCAGGCCATCCGCACGCTTGCGAGCAAGGTGACGGTGCGCGAGCTGGCGGCCACCATGGTGGCCCTTCCCGGCGGGCGCAAGGTACGGCTCGACGAGCTTGGAACGGTGACGGATTCGATTGCGGAGCCGCGCACGTTCGCGAAGCTCGACGGCGAGTTCATCGTCGCGTTTTCCGTGAGCCGCGCGAAGGGCGCGAGCGACACCGTCGTCGCGGCGGCTGCGGCCGAGCGCCTGCAGGAGATCGCGGCCCGCTATCCCGAGGTTTCGCTCCAGCGCATCGACAACACTGTCGACTACACGATGGGCGTTTACGAAGCGACCATGAAGACGCTGCTCGAAGGCGCCGTTCTGGCCGTCATCGTCGTGTTCCTGTTCCTGCGCGACATGCGCGCGACCGTCATCGCGGCCGTTGCGCTGCCTCTCTCCATCGTGCCGGCGTTCTGGGCCATGTCGGCCATGGACTTCTCGCTCAATCTCGTGAGCCTGCTCGCCGTCACCATCGTCACGGGCATCCTGGTCGACGACGCCATCGTCGAGATCGAGAACATCGACCGGCACATCCATCAGGGGAAATCCGCCTGGCGCGCCGCCCTCGAAGGCGCGGACGAGATCGGCCTCGCGGTCATCGCCACCACGCTCACTATCATCGCCGTCTTCACGCCCGTGTCGTTCATGGGCGGCATCGCCGGGCAGTACTTCAAGCAGTTCGGGCTCGTCGTGTCGGCCGCGGTCTTCTTCTCGTTGCTCGTCGCGCGTCTCATCACGCCGATGATGTCCGCCTACTTTATGCGCCCGAGCGCGCACGCCGAGAAGGAAGGCTGGATGCTCCGGACCTACACGCGCCTCGTGCGCTGGTCCGTGCGCCACTACGTCATGACGGTCATGCTCGGCCTCTTGGTGTTTGCCGGCTCCGTCGGCAGCTTCTTCCTGCTACCGTCCGGCTTCATGCCGACGGAGGATTCGGGGCGCATGTTGCTCGGCGTCGAGCTGCCGCCAGGTTCGCGCCTCGCCGACACCGAACGCACGCTGGACGAAATCGCACGCCGCGTCACCGCACGGCCGGATGTCGAGAGTGCCTTTGCGCTCGGCGGCACGCTGCTCGGCAGCGGCGAGGAGGTGCGAAAGGCAACGCTGATCATCACGCTCGTGCCGCGCAGCCAGCGCGTGCTGTCTCAGGGCGCCATCCGAGAGGAAGTGAGCCGCAACCTCGCAGGCCTGTCCGACATCCGTTACTTCTTCCTGCAGGACGACGGCCAGCGGGAGTTCCAGCTCGTCGTGACGGGGCGCGACGGCGAGGCCGTGACGCGGATCGCGGCGGAGCTGACGAGCGAAGCAAAGCGCCTCAACCAGCTCACCAACGTCGTTTCGACCGCCGAGCTGGACCGGCCGGAGCTGCGCATCTATCCGCGCTCCGAACTCGCGGCCGAGCTCGGCATTACAACGGAAACGATCTCGGAGGCCGTGCGCATCGCCACCATCGGCGACATCGGCGCCAACCTCGCGAAGTTCGATGTGGCCGACCGGCAGGTGCCGATCCGCGTGCAGTTGCGCGAAAGCGCACGCGAAAATCGCCAGATCCTGGAAGAGCTGAAGGTGGCGACCGCATCGGGCGGCGCCGTGCCGCTATCTGCCGTCGCGACGTTCAGCTACGGGCAGAGCCCAACCGCCATTGACCGCTATGACCGTACGCGCCGCATCGTGCTCGGCGCCGACCTCGTGCCGGGCACGCCGCTCGGCGACGCGGTGAACGCGGTGATGGCGCTGCCGGCCGCGAAGGATTTGCCGCCGGGTGTCGAAATCCGCGAATTCGGCGCGGCCGAGATCATGGCCGAGGTGTTCGAAAGTTTCGCCGCCGCGATGACCGCGGGCCTCATGATGGTCTATGCCGTGCTCGTGCTCCTGTTCGCGAGCTTCCTGCAGCCGATCACCATCCTGTTCTCGCTGCCGCTCTCCATCGGCGGCGCCATCGTCGGCCTCGCACTCACGGGCAACACCATCAGCCTGCCTGTCGTCATCGGCGTCTTGATGCTGATGGGCATCGTGACCAAGAACGCGATTCTGCTCGTGGATTTCGGCATCGAGGAAATGCGACGCGGTACCGAGCGCAGGGAAGCCATCGTCGATGCCGGCCGCAAGCGCGCGCGCCCCATCATCATGACCACCATCGCCATGGCAGCCGGCATGTTGCCGTCTGCGCTCGCGCTGGATTCGGGCGGCGAGTTCCGCGCGCCGATGGCGATTGCGGTGATCGGCGGCCTCCTGTCGTCGACGGTCTTGAGCCTCGTCTTCGTGCCGGCTGTCTTCGTTCTCATGGATGACGTGGGACGCGGCATCTGGCGCCTCTTCGGGCGCTTCGTGGGACCGCGAGACGAGCCGGACGACGGTGCTTCACCATCTCCGCCCGCACAGCCGCGCCCCGCAGCCGCGGAGTAGCGCGCGGCGTCCTGTTCGTACAAAAAACGCGAGGGAGATGATCCCTCGCGCCTGTGTGTTCGGAGTGTCTCGGCGTCGTCTACTGCGTGGCGGCCGCGGCAGCCTCGTGCCGGAAGAAGGCGTCCACGCGCATGCCGGTAAGCAGCGGCGGCGTCCCGTCGAGACCGATCAGGACCTCGAGAACCTCGACGTCCGTGGGGCGGCGCGGGCCGCGCGAGGTGATGCGGGGCGCGCCGAGCGCGGGTGCGACCTGCGTGACGACGCCCTCGAACTCCTGGTCCGGGAAGGCATCCGCCCGCACCACGACGCGTTGGCCGATGCGGATGCGCGTCACGTCGCGCTCCTCGACCTCGGCGCGGACGCGGAGACTGGAAATATCGCCGAATAGCAGCAGCGCCGCGTCGGGAGAGGGTGCAGCCATCTCGCCCACCTTGGCCCACACGTTGAGAACAGCGCCGTCCTGCGGCGCGCGCACGCGCGTCTTTTCGATGGCGTTGATCACCTGGGCGACCTCGGTGCGCGCGATCGTGAGCGACGACTCGAGCCGGGTAGGAAGCGGCATGTTCGCATCGTCGGCGAGCTTTTCGAGCGCGGCCCGGTCGTCGCCCTCTTTCTTCTCGGCTTCGGCCAGCGCCTCGCGCGCTTTCGTGAGCGCGTCCGCGTCCGCTTCGCCGCGCCGATACTGGCGATAGACTTCGTCGGCCGCCATCAGCGCGCGGAAGCCCGCGCGCTCCGACGCAAAGAGAGCGTCCTCGGCCTTGCGCCGGTCGAGCGCGGGGCCCGTCGCGGCGGCTTCCTCGACGTCCTCGTCCCGCTCGCGCACGCGAACCTCGGCCTCCGCCTCCGCCGCGATGAGCTTCTGATTGAGATCGCTGCTGTCCAGCCGAACGAGCAGGTCGCCCGCGTGCACGCGGTCGTTGGTGGCCGCGATGACTTCCACGATCCGCGCCGGAATTTCCGCCGCGATCCGCACCTCGCCCTCCCGCGGCTCGACACGCCCGGTCGCCGACGCAGCCCACACGGGCCGGAGCGTCGAGGTGTTGGCCGCGTGCGCGGTGCCGCCCGCGATCCTCTGTGCGTTCGTGCCGTTGTCCTGGCCACCGACGAGCTGGTTCAGGATGACGCTCGCCGCGATGGCGAGCAGGGCGGCCATCGCCACGGTGTAAAAGGTAGGATCGAGCTTACGCATTTGCTTTTCGCCTCTTGGTCAGGTCGGTGATCTCGGGCGCGTCGAGGCCCTGCGGCCTGCGCTCCTCTCCGACGATTAGGCCGTCTTCGATACGCACGACGCGGTCGGCGTATCCAAGCGTTCTGGGATCGTGGGTCACGGCCAGAACGCATCTGTTCTGCTCTTTCGCAACGCGCGCGAGCAGCGCCATGACCGCATGTCCGTTCTCGCTGTCGAGGGCCGCCGTCGGCTCGTCCGCGAGCACGACGGAGGGCTGAGCGGCGATCGCGCGGGCAACTGCCACGCGCTGCTGCTCACCGCCCGACAGGTTGGACGGGAAATTGCGGAGCCTGTGCCCAAGCCCGACATCGCGCAGAACTTCCTCCGCGCGGCGCGCGGCCGGATAGCCCTTCTGGCCGATCACGTCGAGCGCGATGCGGACATTCTCGAATGCCGAGAGCGTCGGGAACAGGTTGTACGACTGGAAGATGAAGCCGATGTGCTTGCGGCGCAGGTCCGCGAGCTCTTCGGCCGATTTGCCTTCGGTCGACTCGCCCGCCACGCGCACGATGCCGGACGTGGGGGTGAGAATGCAGCCGAGGATCGAGAGCAGCGTCGTCTTTCCGCTGCCGGAAGGGCCCATCAGCAGCGTCAGCTCGCCTTTGGTGAGGGCGAGGTTCACCCCCTTGAGGGCGACGACCTTGCCGGCCCCTTTTCCGAGCTCCTTGACCACGTTTTCGCATTCGAGGACGGGCGTGTTTTTCGTCATCTGCTGAATACCGTGGCTGGATCGATGCGGGTGACCTTCATGATCGCCGAGATGGCGGACACGCCCGACATGAAGAGCGTGAGACCGAGCAGTGCCACCGCGAGCCCCGGCGTCATCACGAGAGGTAGCGGCGTGTTGCGGCTGATGTAGAGAATTCCGAGCGAGATGAGGATACCGAGCACGTAGCCGATCACGGCCGAAAGCCCGGCCTGCGCCAGGATGACCTTGTAGATATACCCCGAGGACGAGCCGAGCGCGCGCAGCGTGGCGAACTCGTTGAGATGGTCTTTCGTGCTCGAATAGAGCGTCTGCGCCACGATCACCGTGCCGACGAGAATGCCGAGCAGCGCGCCGCCGATGAGCGCAAGTCCCGCGCCGGTGCGGAACAGCCACTGGCTGAGGCTCCGCTCGTGGAACTCTTCCTTGCTGAGCACTTCCGCGCCGTCGAGCCGCTTCAGAAGCTCCTGGCGCACGGCTTCCACGTTCGTGCCGGGCGTAAGCTGCACGAGGTAGAACGAGGCCCTGTCGCCGTCGACGCCGAGCAGGTTGCGCGCGCGCTGAAGCGGCGTGAACACGTAGGGCGACTGCGTGAACGAGCGGATGCGGTGCGTCAGCGCCTTCACCTTCACGCGCCCCGTACCGATCTGCGCCGTGTCGCCGATGCCGTCGATGCCGAGTTCGCGGAAGTAGGTGTCGTCGGCGGAGACCGCGTCGGGGGATTTGATGTCCTGCCACGTTCCGTCGACCAGCGACCACGGCGCGAGCCCGCCGTCTTCCGCATCCGTCCCGACGACGACGACGCGGGTCGAGCCGCCCTCGGCCTTGCGCCATTCGGCGAACGACACCACGAGCGGGACGACGGCCTGGACGCCCGGCGTGGCCAGCGCCTGATGGCGTTCGCGCGAGGTGAGAAGGATGCCGCCTTCCTCGAAGCTCTTGGCATCGAACGCGGTGATCCAGAGTTCTCCGTTGGAGCGCTCGATCATGTCCGTGATCATGCGGCTCGAGCCGAGATACATCCCGAGCTGAATGGCGACGAGGACGATGGAAAACAGGATGCCGACCAGCGTGACGGCAAGCCGGATTCGGTCATGGAAAAGATTACGGAACGCAAGCGTGAGGATCATCTTCTCAGCAACCGATCGGGTTGACGGATACGTGGACGTGAATGTCGGGTCAGGCCCGCCGGGCGCATCGGCCTCAGTCGAGGCCCGTAAAGTGCGCCCGCTTTCCAAGCGCTGGTACAGGTACGTCTCGTGAGCCGGAATATAGGTTATGGTCCGGGCTCACACTACCCTTCTAGCGCGGCCGCATTCAAATCAAAGGGCCGGGGCAGAAAGATGGTAAGTCTTCGCCTTGCCTCTTGATGTCCTTCGGCGCATGGCTAATAACGTACTGATAACGTTACGTTCCGTGTTTTCGCCGTTTTTGGTTGCAGAGTCGAGATCCTGCGACGATGAGACACCGCGGCCAGCCCGCGGCGCAGGGTGCGTTGAAAAACAGCACGAAACTGGGCTGTGACGCGGTCACGCCCGAACCATCGGGTTCCTTCATGATCGAAAGAACGTTCGCCCTTGCGGGCTTTGCAGCGCGGCTCCTCCCGGCAGCCGTCGTTGGATTGGTTGCCCTGTCCACCGCGAGCCATGCTCGCCCAGAGCTCGGCCTCTGGTATGACGATTCCGGCGACGGTGCCGTCGAGATCTACATTTGCGCCGACGATCCCAATCGCCTGTGCGGGCGCATTGCGTGGCTCAAGGAGCCGATGGCCGCCGACGGCGCGCCCAAGCACGATCGCTACAACCCCAAGCCCGAGCTGCAGAACCGTCCGATCTGCGGCTTACCCGTCATCGGCAACCTGGGGCTGATGCGAGACGGCACCTTCGACGGCGGCTGGATCTACGATCCCAAGGCCGGAAAGTCCTACAGTGTCGCGCTGAAGCTCGCCGCGCCCGACCAGCTCGTCGTCACCGGCTATCTCGGCGTGAAGATGATGGGGAAGTCCTTCACCTGGCGCAGGGCCGGGCCGGAAGTGCAGGCTTGCGACGGTCTGCCGCCCGCCTAACGCTGGCGCCGCGTCGTTTCGAAGACACCACGAAAAAGGCCGGGCGTTTGCCCGGCCTTTTTCGATGCGGTTGCGCGTGAGGAAGCGGAAGCGAGCTGCCTACTCGGCGACGCCGTTGCCCTTGAGGAAGCGCGAGACCGCAGCCTTTTCTTCGAGGCGCTGCGTGAGACGCACCACGAACTCCACCGTGCGGTCGACGACGACCGAGCGCTGCCGGTCGAGCGTCACCATGTGATAGCTGTCGTCGAGCACCGTGACGTCGACGGGCCCGGCCAGTTTGCGCTGGAGCTTGAACGCATTCGAGATGTCGCTCTGGTCGTCGTGACGCGGATGGAACACGACGGCCTGCTGCGAGATTTCTCCGAGCCGGCGCTTCACATCGCGTGCAAGCGACATGAACTCCCACACCAATCCACCGCCGCGGCTGAACAGATCTTCCAGCGGCCGTCCCTCGCTCTTGAAGGAGTCGATGACGAAATTGCGAATGCGCTCGTCCTTGATGCCGTAGGGCGCGCGCTGCTTGAAGCGCATCAGGGATGCGATCCACTTATGTCTTACGAGCCGGAAGAGATTGAAGCGCAGCGGGATGGCCCAGCCGTTCGGCTTCATCGTCGGTGCAAACAGAACGAGGCCGTGAACATCGTCGGCGCGCTCACGCGCAAGCCTGAGAGCGAGCACCGAGCCGGCCGAGAGACCGCCGACCACCACGACATCGCAATGGGCCTTGAGTTCGTCGTGCGCCTCTTCGATCGCCTGATACCAGTCCTGCCAGGACGACAGGCCGGAAGGATCGGTGCCGCCACCGAGGCCGGGAACGAGGGGGCAATAAACCGTATAACCCTGTCGCGCGAGACCCTGGGCGACGAACCTCAACTCGATGGGGTTGCCGCCGAGGCTATGCACCAAAAGCACGCCAACTTTGCCACCGGGAATGAGGAGACTGCCACGGTAGGCATTGATTTTTTCGTTCTTGCTCATGCTGTTAGGTTAACTCGCTATTACGCGCCAAGAAGAATAAACCCGATTGAGAAGGAAATGCCAAGTGTTCAAAAGGCGTCCTCTCAGCAGGTCTCAGGATCGTTGCGTCCTTGGTTGCCTCTCCGCGTCGTTATTTTTTTGGCGTCGTGCCGGCCTACGAAACGTATGCGCACCCGTGTGAGGGTGAAGATCGCGATCGTCTCGGCAGGCGGAAAAATCCGCTGCACGGCCGGAGCTTGGTGCCCGTGATCCGTCGCTCGACACCATCGGTGCCGCGACCATGAGAAGGGCTTCGTCCGCACTGCCGTCCTCAAGGCCCCTACCTGCAACTCTCGCGTCGGACTTGCCTATGGGGCTATCGGTCGCAAGGTAAACAAGAGGTCGCCGCGAGGTGTTCCGCAGGCTTGATTTCGCCTGTTGATGCGCGTCGGTTTCGAGGGTCGGTGCGGCGGAAATGTGACGTGTGCTGCGGCAAAACCACGGTTGGCCTCGGGAGGGAGGAGACGGCGATGCGAAGAACCCCATGATCGTTCCGAGCGATAGCCCGGGGATGAGTTCGCGATCCGCGCTTTCGTGGCCAGATTGTCGCACCACCCCGCGAGGCGTGATAATAAAAGATCTCACCCGTCACGGGGGTTGTGCAACGTCCAGGCGCTTGGTGGGGCCTTGAGACACGGTCCGGGAACAGCGGAACGATGCCTGGGCCCGCCCCGTCCAGGATGTCCGAAAAGTCACTGGCCACTAGGTTACCTGCGCGTATAGTAAATTTCGGATCGGCGCCGTAGCTTTCCGTGCAAGGAGAGCCGGGGGCCAGTGGAGTTGACGACTGTTGTCCTGTGTCCTGCGCCCCGCTGTCTCGGCGTTGCTCGTCGTTGCGATGACCGCGCCGTGTCTCCAGCCTGCGCTGGCGGCCGCGCCTCCCATGACCCGGGCCGACTACGAAGCCTGCCAGACGGCCGACGAGGCCGGTTTCCGCAAGGCCATTGAGGCCCTGTCGCTCAAAGCTCTGCAGGCGGGCGTCAAGACGGTGGACTATCGGGCCACGGTCGACCGCGAATGGCGCCGCGCCGGCATGGACGACCTCCTTGCGAAACGCGTCGACCTCGCCATCGAGGAGGTCCGCAGCGAGACGAGTTGGGCGGGGCTCGCGCAATCCCTGATCGACACGGAGAAGGCGCAGAAGATGGCCGCCGACGTCGCCGAGCGCGTCTATCAGTCGGAGCCGATGCGCGTTGCCGTCGAAAACCTGGCGACGGGCGTGGGGCAGGAGGTCGGCCGCGCACTCGAAGGCGCGCTGCAGGACGCGGCCGGCCCCGCGGTCGAATGCATGCGCGCGTTCCTCGGACAGCGCTACGGCTCGACCGTTGCGGGTGTCGTCTCGCGCGACGTGGAGCGCGATTTCGGTCTCGACACCGTCGCCGGCCGCGCGACAGTCTCTTCGGGTGCCGTCATTCAGCAATCGGGCGAAGGCATCGCGGGTGCCGCGCTCGTGCTCATGCGCCGGCAGCTCGCCAACCTCACGGCGCGCATCGGCCAAAGGCTCGCGGGCTCAATCCTTGCGCGCCTCGTCTCCGTGGCGGCGGGCGGTGTCGGCGTGGTGCTGATCGCAAAAGACATCTGGGAGCTCCGCAAAGGCGTCCTGCCGATCATCTCCGAAGAGATGAAGTCGGAGACGACCAAGAACATGGTCAAGGAAGAGCTGGCCAAGACGTTCGACGAGCAGATCACGAAGCATCTCCCCGAGATCGCCTCCAAGTCGGCTGATCGCGTCATCGAGATCTGGCAGAGTTTCCGCAACGCCCACCGCCAGGCGCTCGACTTGGCCGCGCGCAACGAGGAGTTCCGCGCGTTCCTCGATACCGTCCAGCCGGCGCAACTCGCCCGCCTCGACGAGGTGATGGCGCTTGTCTTGGCGTCCGGCGGAGAGCCGGGCGTGCTGCGCCGCCTGGGCGATGGGTCCTTGAACGAGGCGGTCCGTTTCCTGCCCGAGCCGGCGATGGTCATCGCGCGCGACACGCGCTCCATCGATGCCGCGCTCGGCTGGTCCCAGCTTGCCGGCGACCGGCTGCCCGCCGTGATCGAGCACGGCGTTTACAAACGTGCCGACCACGCAGGCTTCACGCGCGCCACGCTCACGCAACTCCTGGCGCTCGACGATCCAATGGCGATCGGCCGCCTTGCGGCGCTCGAGCCGGCCGCGCGCGAGCGCCTGTTCGGGCTTCCGGCCGCAGACCTGCGCCGGCTCGCGCGCAGCTTCTCGGAAGCCGAGCTCGACACGCTCTCGCGCTATCTCGTGGGGCTCGATCCGGAGCCGCGCGACCGCATCCTGAAGGTGGTGGCCGCGACCCCGGGCAAGATGCAGCGCCTCGCCTCGTCGCGCGTCCGCGACGGACTGATCGCGAGCCGCGATCAGGCTCGCGCCGTCGATATGATGCTGCGCGAGGGCAGCGGCGGGCCGAACGCGATCCTTGCCGATGCCAATGCCGCGTGGGAGGGGCAAGTCTCTCCGATCCTGCTCTGGGAAAAGCACCCGCTTCCCGTCGTCGGCCTGGGATTCGCGGTGATTGTGGTGCTGCTCATGCTGCGCCGCCTGTTCCGTCCTCGCCGTAAAGCGGACCCGGCCCAGACGGCGGCGTGAGCCAGCTATCGACCGTCGAAGTCCTTGAGCGGCAGCGCGGCAGGCCCCGCAATTGACGGGCCTCACCCGGCCTCATAGGTTGCGGCCTCGCCCTGATTTGCCGTTGCCGAAAGCCCGATCTCATGTCCGACACAGCCCTCGATCCCGCCCTCGCCGAAGCGCTCGGTGACGCCAAGGCCTGGCCTTTCGAAGAAGCGCGCCGGCTCGTCGCGCGCCTCGAAAAGAGCAAGGGCGGCGCGGACAAGACGGTTCTGTTCGAGACGGGCTACGGGCCGTCGGGTCTGCCGCACATCGGCACCTTCGGCGAGGTCGCGCGCACGACGATGGTCCGCCATGCCTTCACGATCCTGACCGGCGGCAAGATCAAGACGCGCCTGCTCTGCTTCTCCGACGACATGGACGGCATGCGCAAGGTGCCCGACAACGTGCCGGACCGCGCGGCGCTGGAGCCCTATCTCCAGCTTCCGCTCACCTCCGTACCAAACCCCTTCGGCGGCGACTACAAGAGCTTCGGCGATCACAACAACGCCATGCTCCGCCGCTTCCTCGATACGTTTGGTTTCGATTACGAGTTCGCGAGCGCCACCGAGTATTACAAGTCGGGCCGCTTCGACGAGGTGCTGCTGCGCGCGGCGGAACGCTACGACGACATCATGGCCGTCATGCTGCCGACGCTCGGCGCCGAGCGCCGCGAGACCTACAGCCCCTTCCTTCCGATCTCGCCGATTTCCGGCCGCGTGCTCTACGTGCCGATGAAGACCGTGGACGCCAAGGCCGGCACGGTGACGTTCGCCGACGAGGACGGGCGCGACGTGACCGTCCCGGTGACAGGCGGAAACGTGAAGCTGCAATGGAAGCCGGATTTCGGCATGCGCTGGGCCGCCCTCGGCGTCGATTTCGAAATGTTCGGCAAGGATCACCAGGCCAACGCGCCGATCTACGACAAGATCTGCAAGATCCTCGGCGGCGTCGCACCCGAGCATTACGTCTACGAGCTGTTCCTCGACGACAAGGGCGAGAAGATTTCGAAGTCGAAGGGCAACGGCCTCACCATCGACGAGTGGTTGACCTACGCCTCGCCGGAAAGCCTTGCGCTCTTCATGTTCCAGAAGCCGCGTACGGCCAAGAGGCTCTACTTCGACGTGATCCCGCGCGCGGTGGACGAGTACCTGCAATTGCTCGCCGCCTATCCGCGCCAGGACGGCAAGGCGCGTCTCGACAATGCGGTCTGGCACATCCACAACGGCAATCCGCCCTCGCACACCGTGCCGGCGGGCGTCACCTTCGCGCTGCTGCTCAATCTCGTCGCGGCCTCGAACGCGCACGACAAGTCCGTGCTGTGGGGCTTTATCCGCCGTCACATTCCAGGTGCGAGCCCCGAAGCCTATCCGCTGCTCGACGAGCTGGCCGGATACGCCGTGCGCTACTATGCGGATTTCGTGAAGCCGAAGAAGCGCCATCGCGCCCCCGACGAGGTGGAGCGCGCGGCCCTCGAAGCGCTGTCGGAGGCGCTCGCGAAGGCGCCCGCCGAGGCGCCGGCCGAGGATCTGCAAGCCGTTCTCTACGACGTCGGCCGCGCCGTCCCCCGCTATCAGGATTTCAACGCCAAGGGCGCAACGCCGGAAAAGCCCGGCGTCTCGAACGCGTGGTTCAACAGCATCTACGAGATCCTGCTCGGCGAGAGCAAAGGCCCGCGCTTCGGCTCGTTCATCGCGCTCTACGGTATCGAGGAGACGCGCGCCTTGATCGATGCGGCTTTGAAGGGCGAGCTGGTCACCGCGGATCCGGTTCAGGCGTGACGCTCCGCTCCCGCTGATCGTCTAACGTTTGATGTCCCACTCCTTGAACAGCACGCCGATCAGCGTTTCTGTCCGCGCCAGGATTCGGTCCGGCGTCCAGTCCCGCTCCTCCGCGACGTGCTTGGAGAGCAGGAACTGCGAGCGCGCCAGGATGGGCTTCTTTTGCGCCCAATCGAGCGTATCCGCCTGCTGATTGTCGCCGGGCGCGAGGAACGTGAGATTGCCGAGCCGGTGCGTGTAGCGCTGCACGGCCTCGCGCGAGGCGAAATGCGCCCGCCATCCGCTTTTCGGAGCATACCCGCGCGGCAGAATGTGCTCGATCGTGACCGAGTTGCGCTCCACGGGCCCGGGGTCCTGCCCGAGCGCGATGCTGATGCGCCGCAAGACGCGCCCCGCATAATGCTTGGCGTCGAACGACGTGCTGCGCAGGTTGAAGATGGCCGCATCCTTGAGGCGCGTAGTCATATCGAGCTCGCTCATGCGCGAGAGGGGGACGCCGCGGTCGATCTCGCCCATGAGGTGCAGGATGCGCGTGTGTTGCTTCGTCGGATCGAAGCCCGCGATCCGCATCATCCAGACCAGACGTTCGAGCCGCTTGAAGAACAATAGCGTTTCTTCCGGATGCCGTGTCCGCTCGAACCAGAGCAGCGCCGCGGGAACCCAAAGCTGCGGATCGATCCAGCGGCACCGCTCCGCGAGTTGGGGGATCGGAGCGGGGGCGCTGGTATTCCGAAGCGCGGCGAGCCGCTCCGCGGCGGGCCGGAGCTCATGATCGAGAAAAGCGTGCCCCGCACCGGGCGCGTTGAATTTGAAGGTGTCCGCGATGTCGATCTCGACCGGCTTTCCGCTGAGCCGCCGCCGCTTGAGCAGACGGATGTGCCCGAGCAACGCGTGCATGTCGCTCGCGCCGAGCGCAGCTTCGCATGTCTCCCAGATTTTCTGGCAGGCGGCGCGCTCGTTGGGTGGCACGATCGCGAGCAGGCTGAACTTGGCGCGGTCCGATTTCGAGAAGTCGACCCGCGTTTCCTCTTCTGTGCGCAGCAGGCTCCAGGCCTCGTCCTCGTCTTCGAGCGAGGACACGATCACGCAGCAGCGCTCCGCCAGATAGCCGATGAGCGCGCGCCGGAGTTCGGGCGTGTAATCGTCGCCCGAAAGCTCGGCGCGCAGCGCGTTGCGGTTCTCGATGATGTTGCGCTCGCTCTCGGAGAGTGTTTCGAAGTCAACGGCGGGATTGATCGCCGTTGCGCCCGGCGCCTGCACGTAGCGCTCGCAGAACTCCGCCATCACGTCCTGAGGGCTGAGGCGCATATCGTCGCCTCGGATGAAGCCGTGGAGACGGTCCTGGAGCTTCGGGTCGCTTTCGAGGTCGCGCAGTACGGCGAAAAGCAGCGTCAGAGACATGACGCGCTGATGGCCGTCGACGAGCGCCGCCTCGGCGCCGTCCGCTTTCTTCGCCACCACCAGCTTGCCGAGGAAGTAGCCCCGCTGGGTCTCGTGGTTCCGCATGGCGCCCACGATATCGGCGAGCAGGCGTCCGACTTCCGGTGTTTGCCAGGCATAGGCCCGCTGAAAATAGGGCAGTCTGAAATGATAGGCGTCTGAAAACAGATCCTTGAGCGGGACCACGCTGACCGAAAGAACATCGTGCACGAGGGAACTTCCCTTAACTTTCTTATATCCCGCCGGGACGCAGAGCCCCTTCCCGCGTTGGTAGAACGCGAGTGGAACGTCGCATTTTCCGAGTGCCCGCCCGTCGAGTGACCTTTTCGTGTTGGGTGGATGCCCCTCCGCATCCCACCCGCTCGAGACTCTTAAATATGATATGCGCTTTCCGCTGGCGCCCGTCGGATTTTACACCACATCGACCGCCGGAGAACACCAGAATACGTCTGGCGTCGATGGAGCGAGCCGGACATAAGTCAAGGCGCGTTCGGATTGGGTCGAAAGACGAGAGATCTGGAGCCGGCGCGACGGATGGGAACGACGCGATGATATTCAAGATTGTCGGACGCGAGGACTGGGACACGGCCGCGAGCGAAGGCGTCTATCGCGGCTCCGCCGACGACGTGCGCGACGGCTTCATCCATTTTTCGACGGCGGAGCAGCTCGCGGGCACGGCCGCCCGCCATTTTCGAGGCGTGACCGACCTTGTGCTCGTCGCCTTCGACGACGCGGCCCTCGGCGATACGCTCAAATGGGAGCCCTCGCGCGGCGGACAATTGTTCCCGCATCTCTATGGCGTGCTGCCGACGAAGCTGGCGCTGTGGGTGCGGCCGATGCCGCTCGCGGAGGATGGCGTGCCTCGGGCGCCGGAGGATGTCGCGTCATGCTGAGTGCGCTCGCAGGTCTCGCGCGCCCGATGCTTTTCGCGCTGGAGCCGGAAGCCGCGCACGAGGTCACGCTGCGTGCGCTCGAACGCGGAATTTACCCGCGCGGTGCTGCCGACCGCGAGCCTCTACTCCATGTGCCTTTATGGGGTCTGACATTTCCCAACCCGCTCGGCGTCGCTGCCGGCTTCGACAAGGACGCGCGCGTGCCGGATGCCGTGCTCGGGCTCGGCTGCGGTTATGCCGAGATCGGAACGACCACGCCGAAGCCGCAACCCGGCAACCCGTCCCCGCGTGTGTTCCGTCTGATCTCGGAGCGCGCGGTGATCAACCGGCTCGGCTTCAACAACGGCGGTCACGCCAAGGCGCTCGAACGGCTGAGAGCGCGCACCGCCCGCGGCATCGTCGGCGTCAACATCGGTGCCAACAAGGAGAGCGCCGACCGCACGGCCGACTACGTCGCCGGGATCGGCGCGTTCTATGACGTCGCGAGCTATTTCACCGTCAACATCTCGTCGCCGAACACGCCGGGTCTGCGCGATCTCCAGGCGCCTGCGGCGCTGGACGAGCTTCTCGGCCGCGTCATGGCCGCTCGCGCTGCCAAGGTGGCGGCAGGCGCGCCGAGCCGGCCTGTCGTCGTGAAGATCGCGCCGGATCTCGCCGAGGAGGATGTTCCCGCGATCGCGGAAGCCCTGGTCCGGCACCAGGTGGACGGCATTGCCGTTTCGAACACCACGCTCGCAAGGCCGGTAGGTCTTGCGGATCGGGCGGCGGCCGAGGATGGCGGTCTTTCCGGCCGCCCGCTGTTTCACCGTTCGACCGTCATGCTGGCGCGCGTCCATCAGGCGACCGGTGGGAGCATCCCGCTGATCGGCATTGGCGGCATCGACAGCGGCGAGACGGCGCTCGCCAAGATCGAAGCCGGCGCCAGCCTGCTGCAGCTTTATACGGGGCTGATCTACGAGGGCCCGGGCCTGATCGAGCGTATCACGGCGCATCTCGCAGAGGCATGTCGGGCCCGGCGCGTGGCGTCTGTCACGGATCTCGTCGGCACCCGGACCGCCGCATGGGCGGCAAAATCGCTCGACTGAGCCGCATTCCCCGAACTGTCATCCCCGGCCAAGTGAAGCGCAGCGAAACGCCGAGCCGGGACCCAGGAGAAACTCCTGTCGCGAAATATCGCGTCTTCGACGGCCCTTGCGCTGGATCCCGGCTCTCCGCTTCGCTCCGGCCGGGATGACAGGGGCGTGGAGGGCTCAGCCCTCGTTGCCGCCCTTGGAGCGGCTAGCGGACACGACACGGGTGATGAGCCAGATCGGCACCACGATCAGCGCGCCGAGCAAGAGATACTGGAGCAGCCATTCGACCGCGCCGAACCCGAGATCGTAGATGTTGCGCAGGAGCTGGTTGATCCGGTCGAAGAAGTTGCCGAGGTCGATGCCGAGCGCGCTCATGACGATGCCGACGGCAATCGAGATGAGGGCGAGGCGAACCAGGACCCCGATCGGGTTTCCGCCGAAAAACGTGTTACGATCCATGAGGCTGACTTCCATGCGCGAACGGAGCAAGACAGGCTAACCCTCTAGCATGGCAAAGGCTCTGAGCGAAGGACGTCTTGCGTGCGTGACGCGTTGGAGAAGGTGAAGGGCAAAGGCGCGGTCAGCCGAGCCACGCCGCGGGCGCGAAAAAAAGGCGCGTCTCCCGCCGTTCGCGCTTCCGTGCCGATCCTGCCTGCCCGGTTCGCGGACTGGTTCGCGCGGCGCGGCTGGCTTCCTCGCGACCACCAGCTCGCCCTGCTCGAGCAATCCCGCGCGCGCCGCTCCACCCTGCTGATCGCGCCGACGGGCGCGGGCAAAACCATGGCCGGCTTTCTGCCGAGCCTGATTTCGATTTCGGATGCGCCGCGCCGCCCGGCCGGGGAGGCTGGAAGCGGCCTCCATACGCTCTACATCTCGCCGCTCAAGGCGCTGGCCGAGGATATCGTCCGCAACCTCATCGCGCCGGTCAGCGAAATGGACCTCAAGGTCCGCATCGAAACACGTTCGGGCGATACCTCCACTGCGCGCCGCGCGCGCCAGCGCACGAAGCCTCCCCACATCCTGCTCACCACCCCGGAGCAGGTGGCGCTCATGCTGTCGAGCGCGGACGCGGGCTACATATTCGGCAATCTCGACACGATCATTTTGGACGAGCTGCACGCGCTCGCTCCCTCGAAGCGCGGGGACCTTCTGGCGTTGGGTCTGGCGCGCCTCAACACGCTGGCTCCGAACCTCATGACGCTCGGGCTTTCGGCGACCGTCGCACGGCCGTCCGAGCTGCGAAGCTACCTCGTGCCGCAGACGGTGCCCGAGAGCCTGTGCGAGATGTCCGATCTCGTCGTCGCGGCGGGCCGGGCGGACCCCGCCATCGAAATCCTGGAGATCGAGGAGCCGGTCCCGTGGGGCGGCCATTCCGCCCGTTACGCGATGGCCGAGATCTACCGCGCGATTTCGCGCCACCGCACCACGCTCGTCTTCGTCAACACGCGGATGCAGGCCGAGATGGTGTTCCAGGAGCTCTGGACCCTCAACGAGGCGGCGCTCCCCATCGCGCTGCATCACGGCTCGCTCGACAAGGCGCGCCGTCTCAAGGTGGAAGCGGCGATGGCGAGCGGCGCGCTCCGCGCCGTCGTGGCCACCTCAACACTCGATCTTGGCATCGACTGGGGCGACGTCGATCTCGTCGTCAATGTCGGCGCGCCGAAGGGCGCGTCGCGGCTTGCGCAGCGCATCGGCCGCGCCAACCACCGGCTGGACGAACCGTCTGCCGCGCTGCTCGTGCCGGCCAACCGCTTCGAGGTGCTGGAGTGCCGCGCCGCCCTCGAAGCCGCCAAGGCCGGGGAGCAGGACACCGTGATTTCGCGGTCCGGCGCGCTGGACGTTCTGGCCCAGCACGTGCTCGGCACGGCCTGCGCCGGCCCCTTCCACGCGCATGAGCTTTACGACGAGGTGCGCACGGCAACGCCCTACGCAACCCTCACCCGTGCGCGCTTCGACCGCGTGGTCGAGTTCGTATCGACGGGCGGCTACGCGCTCAAATCCTACGAGCGGTTCGCGCGCCTGCGCCCTACGGACGACGGCAGGCTGCGTCTCGCGCACCCCTCGCTGATCCGCCAGTACCGCATGAACGCGGGCACCATCGTCGAAGCGCCGATGATCAAGGTGCGCCTCGTCGGCCGCCGCCGCGCCGGAAAGACGGGCCGGCCCGATGCGCAGCGCCCGCTGATGGGCGGCCGCGTGCTGGGCGAGGTGGAGGAATACTTCGTCGAGCAGCTCTCGCCCGGCATGACGTTCGTCTTCGCGGGCGAGATCCTGCGCTTCGAGGGGTTGGCGGACACGGAGGCCTACGTCACGCGCGCGCCCGGCGCGGACGCCATGATCCCGAGCTATGCCGGCGGCAAGTTTCCGCTCTCGACGCATCTCGCAAAGCGCGTGCGCGCCATGCTCGCCGACAGCACGCAATGGTCGGACCTGCCGACGCCCGTTGCGCAGTGGCTTCGCTTGCAGGAGGGCGCCTCCGCGCTCCCCGGCGTGGACGACCTTTTGATCGAGACTTTTCCGCGCCGCGGACGGCATTTCCTCATCGCCTATTCGTTCGAAGGCCGCCTTGCCCACCAGACGCTCGGCATGCTGCTCACGCGCCGCCTGGAGCGCGCAGGCGCGCGGCCGTTGGGCTTCGTCGCCAACGATTACGGCCTCGCCGTCTGGGGACTCGGCGACCTTTCGGTGCGGATCGCCGACGGAAGCCTCGACCTCGCGGATCTGTTCGCGGAGGACATGCTGGGCGACGACCTCGAAGCCTGGCTCGCGGAATCGAGCCTCATGCGCCGAACGTTTCGCACCGTGGCGGTGATCGCGGGCCTCGTCGAGCGCCGCTTTCCCGGCCGCGAAAAGAGCGGCCGCCAGGTCACGATATCCACGGATCTGATCTACGACGTGCTCCGCCGCCATGATCCCGGCCATATTTTGCTGGAAGCCGCATGGGAAGATACGGCCACCGGGCTGTTGGACGTCGCCCGCCTCGGCCAATTCCTGGCGCGCATCCGCGGCCGAATCAGGCATCAAGCATTGGAGCGGGTTTCGCCACTTGCGGTGCCGGTGCTCCTCGAAATCGGGGTCGAGCCGGTCGCGCGGCTGACGCGCGAGGATCTTCTGCGGGATGCCGCCGCCGAGCTGATCGCCGAAGCCACGGCAAATGCGGGGACACACGAGACGTGAGAAACGCAACGCAGCTTTTGGAGCTCAAGCCCGAGCGTCTCGATGTCGGCGAATTCAGCCGGCAGCCGCTCTCGGTGTCTGGCCTCGCTTTTCTCGCGGACGTATCAGGTGCGCTCTATTGGCCGGCCGAAGAGGCGCTGATCGTCGCCGATCTGCATCTCGAAAAAGGGTCGGCCTTCGCCGCACGCGGCCTCATGCTGCCGCCCTATGACACGTCGGCCACCCTCGAACGCCTTGCCGCGACGCTCGACGGTTACAACGCGGAAACGGTGATCTGCCTCGGCGACAGCTTCCACGACAACGGTGCCGATGGGCGTATGTGCGCGGAGGACCGCGAGACGCTCGCCATCCTGCAGGAAGACCGCGAGTGGATCTGGATCTCCGGCAATCACGACACCGCGATTCCGGAATGCTTCGGCGGACATGTGTTGCCGGAGCTGACGGTCTCGGGCCTCACCTTCCGTCACGAGCCCGCGCAAGGCCGCGTCACGCACGAGATCGCCGGGCATTTGCACCCCGCCGCGCGCGTCTCGTTCCATGGCCATGTCATCCGCCGCCCCTGCTTCGTCGGCAACGGCAATCGTCTCGTGCTGCCCGCGTTCGGCACCTACGCCGGCGGCCTCAACGTTCTCGACGACGCATTCGCGCCGCTGTTCGGCTCCGATGGCCTCTCGGTGCTGGTGCTCGGCCAGGAGGGGCTCTATCCCATCGCGCCGCGTCTCCTGAAGGAAGACTGATCGACGGGAACAGGGCACAAACTTGGCGCGAACGCGACCCGGCGCCGGCGCGCCGGTCGTCACAAAGCACAAGGTCTCATGTCCGAAGCTTCTCGCCGCTTGTGTCAATCAAGCAAAACCCGCGTTACGCTGCGGCCTTGCGCCGGAACGCGGCGGAGGCGAGCAGGCCGGCGATCACGGCGATCA
>DAOMQQ010000010.1:0-4783 GCA_035445405.1 Hyphomicrobium sp. | reverse complement strand
GCGGCCTTGCGCCGGAACGCGGCGGAGGCGAGCAGGCCGGCGATCACGGCGATCATCACCGTGAACAGGCCGTAGAGCGCCGGGTGGCGCATCGCGAACCAGTAGATCCAGAGCTCGACGCCTTCCCGCTCGAGGCGGACACGCTGCTGGAACGTGCTCAGCACCTCGCCCTCCCGAAAAAGATAGACCCGCGCCGTGAGCGGCCCGACCGGCACGTGCGCCGGCAGCGCAATCGAGGCGCGAAACAGGCTCTTGCCGATGAAGATCACGGCGTAGTCGGCCTTGAGGTAGAGCCCGTCGTGCTCCCGGCGGCGCACCACCGCCTCCTTGAAGCTCTTGATCTCGGCGGGCTCCGCACGGATCACGGACCGGGCGGCCGGCGAGAGCCGCACGTAGTCGAGCCCGATCGCGTGCGCTTCGAGGAAGCTTTCGTCGGCGATCTCCTCGATCGGTCGGGTCGACGCGATGGCGTAATAGCTCGGGGCGCTCTCGAAATCGAACGCATCGGTGTTGACCCACAGCCCCGCAACGTTGGATTTCCGCCGCGCGACGACCGGCTCCGGCACGCCTTCCAGCACGACGATGACATCGTAATAGCCGGCCTCCGCGCTCGGCTGCCGGCTGTTGAGCACCGAGCCGAAAACGACGATCTCGGTGCCGGTAAATGCCGACGTGATGGCGATGGCCCGGCTCGAGACGTCGGCCTCCACGGTCTCGCGGAGGAGTGGGGCTGCTTGTTCGCCGCCTGCGGGAGCAGGGGCGGCCTTGGGGGTGCGCTGGACGATGCGCCGCGCATCTTCGTGTCCGCGCGCAAGCGTCTGCGTCGCGGCGACGCTCGAGAAAGGCCACGCGCCGCCGGCCAGGGCGAGGCAGAGCGCGCCGGCCACGCAGAGGATGCGAAACCCCCTCATGGAGCACCCCCGAACGAGGTGGCGATGCTGTAGAGATCCTCGGGCGTCGCCACCAGATCCCAGCCGATACGCGCGCAGACCAGCAGCACGAGCGCGGCCAGCAGCAGCCTCAGTTGCTCGCCCTTGAGACGCGCCCCCGCGGCCGCGCCGTACTGCGCTCCGATCACGCCGCTTACGATGAGGATGAGCGCGAGCACCACGTCCACGCTGTAGTTTTCGGTGGCGTGCATCACCGTCGTCAGCGCGGCGACGAACACGATCTGGAACAGCGATGTGCCAATGACGACGTTGGTCGGCATCCGGAGAAGATAGATCATGGCCGGCACCATGATGAAGCCGCCGCCCGCTCCGATGATGGCGCCGAGAAAGCCGACGAAGGCGCCGATGGCGAGCGGGGGAATGGCGCTGATGTAGAGCTTCGAGCGGTGAAACCGCATTTTGAACGGCAGCCGGTGGACCCAGTTGTGCTGGCCGGAGCTGCGCGCGAGAAGGGGCCGCTCATGGGTTCTCGCACGCTGGACCGCGCCAACCGCTTCGATCAGCATCAGCGTTCCGATCACGCCGAGAAAGGTGACATAGGCGAGGGCGACGAAGAGATCGAATTGCCCCGCCAGCCGGAGGATGCGCACCATCTGCACGCCGATGACGGAGCCCACGATGCCGCCCGCGAGCAGAACCAGCCCCATCTTGATATCGACGTTGTTGCGCTGCCACTGCGCGATGGCGCCGGAAACGGAGGAGGCCACGATCTGGGCCGCGGCTGTTCCGACCGCGACAGGCGTCGGAATGCCGGAAAAAATGAGGAGCGGCGTCAGAAGAAAGCCGCCGCCCACGCCGAAGAGGCCCGAGAGGAACCCCACGGCAGACCCCATGCCCAGGAACAGCAGCACGTTGGCGGGCATCTCGGCGATCGGCAGATAGATATGCATTACGGAAAGTGGTGCTCGACCGGGCTCGCAAGGTGGGGAAACGGGGCAAAGCGCCGGGAGATCTCGGGCCGTACGTCAGGAACGCGTACGGGAGCCGCCCGGCCCCCGCATCGTATTGAACCTTGAGTGTAAGCGCCAGCCTCGCGAAGGACGAGGCCCTGGCTCTGGCCGAGGGTGCCCCCGACGGTCCGGCTGGCTTAGGTGTCGCTCTCCGCGCGCCGCTTCCAGTCCTCTCCGGCGGCGAGCGCGTCGTTGGCGAGGCGAATGGGAGGGCGGGCCTTGAACGTGTTCACCAGGAGCTCCGCCTTCTTGCGCTCGTCGGCCGACATTTTTGCTTTGAGCGCATCGCGCAGACCCCCGGCGTCCGTGTCGCCGCCCTTCGCGGCCAGCGCATACCACTTGTAGGCCGCAACGCGATCCACGGCGACGCCGAGGCCGTTCTCGTACAGCACGCCGAGATTGAACTGGCTGTCGGCCAGGCCATGCTCAGCGGCTTCCGAGAACCAGTGCAGCGCTGCCGGATAATCGGGCTCGCTCTCGTTGCCTGCGATGATGACAGCCAGATTGTGCATCGCCTTCACGTTGCCTTGCTCGGCCGCGCGGCCGTACCAGACGAGGGCCCGCGCCAGATCCTTTTTGACGCCGAGGCCGCGCTCGTAAAGCGTGCCGAGACGATATTGCGATTGCGCGAAGCCCTTGGCAGCCGAGAGCTGATACCAGCGCGCCGCTTCCACGAAGTTCTGCGACGTGCCTTTGCCTTCGGCCAGCCGCGCGCCGACCTCGAACTGCGCCGACGCGTCGCCGTTGGCAGCCGCGAGACGGAGCGAGAGCGGTCCGACCGTTGCCGGCGGCAGATCGAGCGCGCCCTCGTGGCTTCTGCTGACGCCAGCCTTGGGTGCAGGGATCGTGTCGTATGCGGCGGCGGGAGAAACGGGGGCGAGGATCCGGCCCGTCTTCTCGGGAAGCAACGCATCGGCCGTCTGCGTCGAGGCGATCGCGCCGAGCTGGCCGGAAAGGCCGGCCAGCACCTGCTGTTCGTAGACGCCGGCGACGGCCTCTTCATGTTGCGTGACGGCGGACGATACGATGGTCGTGCCGAGCGGTGCGGCGGCCGTGGTCCCTGTCGACTCGAGCTGAGGCGGATTGAGGACGTCGTCCAGCTCGCCGTAGGGCGTCACGCGATGCTGGCCCGAAAGGCCTGGCGTCTGCGGCTGCCGCCCGTACCCGGCGAAGTCGGTGTCCAGGTCGTCAATCGCGGAGCGGTCTCCGGGAACCGGGGACTCGGCATGCGGAGCGTCGGCGCCGTGCTCGGCCGCATCCGGAACCGTGATCTCGGGCACCGCGGGCGTCGCACCGTCCTTGCGCGTGAGGAGCAGGAGGCCGGCGTTGATCGCGACGACGATGGCGAGAACCGCGGCGATGAGCTTCGGCGAATTGCCGAAAATCCGGCCCGCGCCGCCGAGGATCGTTTGGCGACCGAGGCCGGTCGGTACCGGCTTGTCGTCCTCGGTGTGCCATCCGGATTGCGACGAGCGCTCGGACATCGTCTCCGCACGGTTCGCTGCCGCCTTGAGCTTGGCACGGCGCGCGTCGGCGACGAAATCGCGCCGCAGTTTATCGATCGTCGAGCGGGTGTCCTCGTCGGGGCGCGGCTCGTCGTCGATCGGCGCGGCGTAGGAGGCCGGCACCTCGGTCGGCGCGATCACCTCCTCCACCGCGTAAGCGCTGGGATCGGCAAAGGACGCGTCGGCCGGGATGTCGGACACTGCGCGCTGGGACGAGAAGTGGCGCTCGATCTCTGCGATCTGGCTTTGGGGACCATGGAAAGACGCAGCGGGGCGCTGTTCCTCCATCACCGCCGGAGCTGGCGGCGGCGGTGCGACGTGCTGCTGCTCGAGCGTATCCATGCGGTCGAGAACACGCACCAGGGCCTGCTGGAGCGTATCCAGCATTCCAAGCGCGGTCTGCTCGCTCTGCCGCTGCTCGCGCCGCGTCGCCTCCAGGAGCTCCTTGATCTCGCTGTAGCGATCGGCCTGCGCGGTGACGTGACCGCTGAGGTCCTGAACCAGCGTCGAAGCCTCGGTGTCGGTGTAGCGCCGGTCCTGCAGCGACGCTTCGATCAGCGCGGTAAGCTCCTGATGTCGCCGCGCGCTGGCGTCGTCGTTCTCCTGGCCGAGCCGGGCGTGAACTTCCTCAGCCGCGCGCAGGGCCACCGCGTCCAGGTCGGCGGCAAAGCGTGCGTTGTAGTCGAGGAGCTTCGCGAGCCGCTCGTCCGAGACCTGGTCCATGACCTGGCGCATATCGGCCTCGATGCCGTCGAGGCGGTGCACATGACGTTCGAGGTGCTGGAGTTGCTCGCCGAGGTCGCTCACGTGCTCTTCGATGCGGCGCAGCCCTTCGAGGTCGGCGCGCCGGACCACGTCTTCGAGGGCCAGGTTGATGTGGTGCTGGAACTGGTCGAGCCGCTCTTCGAGGAGAGCGATCGTCGTGCCGGGCTTGATGTCCAAGAGCGTGCGCTTGATCCGCTGCGTCACGTCGTGGAAAGGCTTGCCGAGCCAATCCTGTTGCGCGCTGTGCTGTGCGCCGCCCGTACGCGAGGCGGAGGGCGCGGGCTGCGCAGCGTCCGCCACCTGTTCGGTTTCGTACGTCTGCATCAGCGCTTCCGCAGCGGCGGCATCCCAGGGCTCGTCGGAGGAAACCGGCGCGCCGGCTGTTGCCGCGCTGCTTTCGCCGGAGGGCATGAGTTCGAGCGCGCGCAGACGCTTCACGATGTGTTGAAGGGTATCGCTCTGGCGGCGCTGCGTTTCCTCGATCTCGCGCGCAAGCGTCATCAGCGGCCCACCGGGTGCTCCGGCCGCTTCTGGCAGGCCATGGGCGCTAGGCCACGTCGGCCAACTGTCTTGCTCTGAATGCAACATCAAGGGTCCCCACGAAGCGGTGCGA
>DAOMQQ010000009.1:0-34022 GCA_035445405.1 Hyphomicrobium sp. | reverse complement strand
AAGCCGAGCTTCTGAAGGGCTCGCTCTACGACATCGAGAACGTCACCCTCGTCCACCACGTGAACCAGGCCCTCAAGGCCCACAAGCTGTTCCAGCGCGACAAGGACTACATCGTGAAGGGCGGCGAGGTCGTCATCATCGATGAGTTCACGGGCCGCATGATGCCGGGCCGGCGCTACTCCGAGGGCCTGCATCAGGCGCTCGAAGCGAAAGAGAACGTCGAGATCCAGCCCGAAAACCAGACGCTGGCCTCCATCACCTTCCAGAACTACTTCCGTCTTTACGACAAGCTTGCGGGCATGACCGGCACGGCGCTGACCGAAGCGTCGGAATTCATGGACATCTACGGTCTCGACGTCATCGACATCCCGACGAACCTCAAGATCTCGCGCATTGACGACGACGACGAGATCTATCGCACGCAGAAGGAAAAGCTCGCCGCCATCGTCACCACGATTGCGGACTGCGCGCGCCGCGCCCAGCCGATCCTCGTCGGCACCACCTCGATCGAGAAATCGGAGCAGCTTTCCGAACTCCTGAAGGACCGCAAGTTCCTCGCAGAGCTCGGACGCTCGCTGCTGTCTCAGGCCGAGCGCCTCAAGGAGGCGAAGGAAGGCAAGACGACGGCCGAATCCGAGCTCAAGGCCTATTTCAACGACATCGGCCAGCACCTGATCGACCTCGGCAGCGCCAGGACGAAGGACGATCCGATCCCCCATCAGGTGCTGAACGCGCGCTATCACGAGCAGGAAGCGAGCATCATCGCTCAGGCGGGCGTTCCGGGCGCCGTGACCATCGCCACCAACATGGCCGGCCGCGGCACCGATATCCAGCTCGGCGGCAACGTGGAATACCGCCTGCGCGACTGGATCGCCGCGGAGACGGAGGCTGGCCGCGCCCCCGACGACACGGCGATTGCCGAAAAGCGCGCCGAGATCCAGGCTGACGTGGACGTGAAGAAGAAGATCGCTCTCGAGTCGGGCGGCCTCTACGTGCTCGCCACCGAGCGCCACGAGAGCCGCCGGATCGACAACCAGCTTCGCGGCCGTTCCGGCCGCCAGGGCGACCCGGGCCGCTCGAAGTTCTATCTCGCGCTCGACGACGACCTGATGCGCATCTTCGGCTCCAACAGGATGGACGGCGTGTTGAAGTCTCTGGGCCTTCAGGAGGGTGAGGCGATCACCCACCCCTGGATGAACAAGAGCCTCGAAATGGCTCAGAAGAAGGTGGAAGCCCGCAACTTCGACATCCGGAAGCAGATCCTGAAGTACGATGACGTGATGAACGACCAGCGCAAGGTCATCTTCGACCAGCGCAAGGACATCATGGCCGAGGACGACGTCTCGGAAACCGTCCAGGAGTTGCGCAATCAAGTCCTGAGCGATCTGGTCGCGCGCTTCATTCCCGAGCAGGCGTACGCCGAGCAGTGGAACACCGTCGGCCTCCGCGAGGCGGTGAACGCGATCTTCGGCATCGATCAGCCGGTCGACGAGTGGGCGAACGAGGAAGGAATCGCCAACGAGGAGATCTTCGAGCGCCTGCAGAAGGCCGTGGACGAGAAGGGCGCCGCCAAGGTCGCGGAAATCGGCCCAGACACCTATCGGCAGATCGAGAAGATGGTGCTGCTGCAAACGCTGGACCACCTCTGGCGCGAGCATCTGATCACGCTCGAGCACCTGCGCCAGGTGATCGGCTTCCGCGCCTACGGCCAGCGCGACCCCCTGAACGAGTACAAGAGCGAAGCCTTCGTCCTGTTCGAGAGCATGCTGTCGCGTCTGCGCGAGGCCACCACCGGGCAGCTCATGCACGTCGAGCTCGGCCCGCCGGGCGAGGACGTCCCCGAGTTGGAAATGCCGGAGCTGCCCGAGATGCACGCACATCACGTCGACGCCTCGACCGGGTTCGACGAGCTCTCGGACGAGCTGGCAATGGCGGACGCGGCCATCGCAGCGCGCGGCCGGGGCGGCCCGGGACCCGAAAAGCGCGCGCCGATCCAGACACGGAAGGCCGCGGGGGCCTTCGATCCTGCCGAGCCTGCCACCTGGGGCAAGGTTTCACGCAACGCGCCCTGCCCGTGCGGTTCCGGTAAGAAGTACAAGCACTGCCACGGCAAATACGAGTAGGCATCGGCTCTCACAGCGCAGACATCAGCGGCCGCATCCTCAAACGGATGCGGCCGCTGCCGTTTCGGCATCCAAACAGCCCTTTCTGAACGGATAGCCGCGTCGGCCTCATCGTCTCGCCTGCCCTATAGTCCGACGCAGGATCAAATGCGATCCAACCGATGCGACAAGCCTTGGGCCTGGAAGATGAGCAGTTTTAGGAGCTCACGAAAATTGGAGAGAGCAAGTAAAATCATAGAAAAATAAAATATTAACCACGATATATCGGCGATATTCCACAGCAATCCTTAGAATAAGGATTTAGAAACGTCGTTCAATTCAAGTATATTCTTTGAGAAACCGGAAAATTATCAAATTTCTGTAGTGTCGTTAACGAGTTAGATACGATTGCCCATCTAGAGATTCATGGCTTTTACATCGCATTAATACATCTGCGCTAGATTGGCGTCAGTTCCGGCGCGGGACGGAAGATCCACGCCCCGAGCTATTGGCAGACTTTTTAAGTCACACAAGGGAGTTACCAGTCATGACGAACCTCTTCTCGCGCTTCGTGAAGGACGAGTCCGGCGCCACCGCAATCGAATACGGCCTGATCGCCGCCATCGTCGGCGTCGGCATTATCACGGCTCTCGGCACGCTCGAGGGCGGTCTGTCGGGGATCTTCAGCGGCATCGGCACCCGTTTGACCACGGAAGCCGGCAACCTCTAATCGGCTGAAGCAGGTTCCACGGGAACCGCATCGACCGGCTAAACACGGAGCCACCTGGAGCCAGCCTCCCGGTGGCTCTCAGCATGAAATGACCCGAAACTCCTGGCTCAGCCCGAGATTTCGGCGTCGCGTCGAGCGCCTCTTCTGGAAGCCGACATCGAATTGTCAGCGACCGGAAAGAAACGCAGGCTTAACGTCCCGCGGGTTACATAGTCGATGCCCGTCCAGATCGGGCAAGAGCTTCGATGGCGTGACTTATGTTCGATCTATTCAAAAACTTCCTGCACGATGACCGTGGCACGACCGCGGTCGAGTACGCCTTGATCGGCGTCGTCGTCGGCGTGGGCATCATCGCCGCGCTCCGCGCGACGAGCACGTCCCTGGACCTGCTCCTCCAGAATGTTGCGGCGGCCATCAACGAAAGTAACCTTTGAGCCGCCAGCCGCCGGCCATCCGCTCTCATAGGAGCCGCATCATGTTCGAGTATTCGCTCCTTCTCGTCTTCCCGGCCATCATGGCCTTCGCAGGCGCGACAGACCTGCTGACCATGAGGATCCCGAACCGCATCTCGGTCGCGCTCGTGGCCGCGTTCTTCCTGCTCGCCCCGCTGATGGGGCTTCCCCTCTCCATCATCATGATGCATGTCGCAGCCGGTGTCCTGGTTCTGGCGGCCGCGTTCGTGCTCTTTGCCGTCGGGGGCTTCGGCGGCGGAGACGCCAAACTGCTCGCGGCAGGCGCGTTGTGGATCGGCCTCGACGGCCTCCTGCTTTATCTTATCGGTGTGACGATGTTCGGCGGCCTGCTGGCGCTGGCCATCCTGCTCTTCCGGAAAGCGCCCGTGGACGCTTATCCCATCCCCGCATGGGCCTATCGGCTTCACCTGCCGAAATCCGGCATCCCCTATGGCATCGCCATCGCCGCGAGCGCCCTTTATGTGTATCCCAAAACCCCTTGGTTCAGCGCATTCTTGGCCTGAACGTCCCATCGATGAACGCCGATTAACTTGGCATTGACGTTTGTCCCGCAATCTTCGGCGTAACGCTCGAAGGTTTGGCCATATGGCCGCATGGGAAAACGCACGCGATGAAAAGGCCACAGCTCATTGGGGTGACCGTAGCGGCCACTGCCGGTCTTCTGGCATTTTTCATGGTCAGCGCCATGGTCAACAAGCCGCCGGTCGAAAAGACGGTCGAAGTCAAGGTCGAGAGCAACGACGTCCTCGTTGCCCGCACGGACATCGGGCTTGGCCAAATCACGAACGACAGCCTGTTCCGCTGGCAATCCTGGCCGAAGGAAACAATCACCGCAGGCTTCATCACGCGCGAAGACCGGCCTGACGCCATGACCCAGCTCTCGGGCTCGATTGCACGCGCCCCGATCATGGCGGGCGAGCCGATCACCGAGCAGAAGCTCGTCCGCGCCGGCCAGGGCGGCGTGCTCGCGGCCATTCTGCCGGCAGGCATGCGTGCCATCTCCACCCGCATCAAGGAAGAAACCGCGGTGGGCAATCTCATCCTGCCCAACGACCGGGTGGACGTGATCCTGATCCGCCGTGTGCGCGGGCGCTCGGGAGGCGAGGATTACGTCAGCGATCTTCTGTTCGGCAACGTCCGCGTTCTCGCCATCGGCCAGCAGATCGAGACTAAGGAAGGCCGCAAGACCGCGGACGGAAGCGCCGCGACGGCAACCCTGGAATTGACGGCACGTCAAGCGGAACTGCTGGCGCTTGCCAACTCCATGGGCGAGATCTCGCTCACGCTGCGTTCGATTGCAGATCTCGATCTCGAAGCCGGCCCCACGGCGGGCACGGATCCCAGCACGCGTGAAAGCACCGCCGTCCGCGTGCTGCGTTACGGAACCCCATCACGCGCGTACGGCGTGAACTGAGTAAACAGCGTGCCCTTGAGTAAAACGCCAGTTTCCAGTCCGCGAGAAAGCCGGTTGAACGATGCGAAAGATGAAGTTTTTTTGTGCCCTCGCACTGTGCGCGCTGACGACCGCAGCATGGAGCACGGCGCCCGAAGCTGGTCCTGAGCCGACCGCGGGTCCCTCGGTGCTGCGCATCAGCGACGACGGCATGCTGCCCCAGAGCCGCTCGGTCTCCCTCGGCGCCGGAAAATCTCTGCTGGTGGAATTCGATTTCGAATTGCGCGACGTGCTTGTCTCCGACCCGCAGGGCGTCGACGCCGTCGTTCAAACGTCCAACCGCGTGTTCCTGATCGCCAAGCGTCCGGGGCAGACGAATGCCTTTTTCTTCGACGCGGCAGGCCATCAGGTCCTGACCCTCGACATCTCGGTCGGCGCCGACTCGAGCGGGCTCGAAAACCTGCTCGCGCGTCTTATTCCGGGCTCGAACATCCGCGTGGAGCTTGCGGGCCGGTCGCTCGTTCTGACGGGCACCGTCCGCGCGCCTGCCGATTCCCACATGGCGACCAACCTCGCGAAAGCATTCGTAGCCTCCGAAGGCGCCGGCCTCATGAGCTCGGCGCCGGGCGCCGCCGCACTTGGTCCGGCAGGCTCGGCCACCGGCGCGAACGCTCAGTCCGGCAGCGGATCGAGCAACGGCGAAGCAAAGCCGGTCATCAATCTGCTGTCCGTCGAGGCCGAAGAGCAGGTGATGCTGCGCGTCGTGGTGGCCGAAGTGCAGCGCACGCTCTTGAAGCAGTTCGGCGTCAACCTGGGCGCCGCCATCAACTCGGGCAACTTCTCCACCGCAATCCTGACCGAGAACGCGCTCCCGCTCACGGCGGCGGCAGGTCTCGGCGGCATCCCCGTGCCCGGCCTCGGCACGACACCCTTCGACGCAGCGACAGGCGCCGTCGGCTGTGCGACGGCGGGCGTGCTCTGCAATTGGAACACCGGCCCGGCAGCCGGCACCTTCGGCAACAGCGGCGTCAGCGGCGGCTGGTCCAACGGAAATTCCCAGGTCTCCCACACGCTGCGCGCGCTCGAGCGCGACGGTCTTCTCAGAACGCTTGCCGAGCCGAACCTCACGGCCGTGTCGGGCGAGTCCGCGAAGTTCCTCGCAGGCGGTGAATTCCCGGTCCTCATCCCGGCCGCCATCGGCCAGCCGCCCTCCGTGGAATACAAGCCCTACGGCATCGGCATCTCGTTTACGCCGGTGGTGCTGTCCGAAGGACGCATCAGCCTCAAGATCGAGAGCGAGGTGAGCGAGCTTACGAGTGCCGGCTCGATTCAGATTCAGAACATCTCGATGCCCGCGCTCAAGACGCGCAAGGCGAACTCGACCGTCGAATTGCCGTCGGGCGGCGCTCTGGCGCTCGCCGGCCTGATCTCGGACTCGACCCGCCAGAACATCGACGGCTTCCCGGGGCTCAAGGATCTTCCCGTGCTCGGCACGCTGTTCCGCAGCCGAGACTTCGTGAAAGAGGAAACCGAGCTGGTCGTGATCGTGACGCCTTACCTCGTGAGGCCGGTCTCGCCGCGTCAGCTCGCCAAGCCCATCGACGGCCTCGCCGAAGCGAGCGATCGCAAGGCGAACTTCATGGGCCACCTGAACCGCATCTATGGCGCGCCCGATACCGCCGCTCCGGTCGGCGACCTCAAGGGCGACTACGGGTTCATCATCGAATAACGGCCGACGCTGGAGACGCATGTGATGCAACAGACACGTCAATCGCCGCGAGCAGGCCGCTTCGGAGCGCACCGCGCGACGCTCGCGTGCGCCATGCTCGCGCTCTTCGCAACCGGCGCCGCAGGATGCCGCCACGACGTCGGCGCCCCTCAGGTCGCCGGCTGGTCGCTGGTCGACCCCGCTCAGCGCCACCCCATCGTCGTCTCGCAGCAGCCGCAGACCATCGAGGTCAACATCGCCCCTCAGGCGCGCCGCCTTTCTCCGCGGCAACGCGCAGACGTGCTCGACTTCGTGCACCGGGCGCGAGCGAGCGACGCGGGCAACAGCCGTCTCGTCATCCAGGCTCCGAGCGGGGGCGACAATGAGATCGCCGCGATGAGCGCTGTGGGCGAGATCCGCCAGATGGTGGGCGACAACGGCTTCGCGGAATCGTCCATCGCCGTCGAAGCCTACCAGGGCGGCCGCTTCAACGCGCCCGTGCGCCTCTCCTACCTCACCTATGTCGCCGAGGCGCCCACGTGCGGCTATTGGCCGACCAACGTCGCCGAGCAGCGTGACAACGCCAACTATTGGAACTTCGGTTGCGCAAACCAGCGCAACCTCGCCGTCATGGTCGCGAACCCCGCCGACCTTATCGGCCCGCGCACGGAGGGCGAGCGCTACGGCGATCGTCGCGACGTGACCTTCGACAAATACGTCCGCGGCGAACACTCGGGCGCCCAACGGCCGACCGATCCACGAGACCGAACCGACGTCTCCGGCGACGCAGAGTAAGTGGTCATGACACAGCACGCATACGGTTCATCGCGCCCAGATCCCCAGGATCCGCTCGCGCCGCTCGAAGGAGCACCCGACGCGCCCGCAGCCGCGTTGAGCGACCGTGCGCGTCCCTTGCCGCGTATTTCGATCCAGGCGTTCTGCGAAACGCCGGAGCTCGCCGAAGTGCTGCAGGCTGCCTCCGAGGATCGCCGCCTCAGCAAGACGCACCTCACGATCCAGATGGGCGGCGCGGCCGCGGCCGTGGCCCACTATCAGGAAAGCCCGACGCCGAACCTGATCATCCTGGAATCGCAGCGGTCCCATGCCGCCCTGGTCGAGGATCTGGACGAGCTCGCGCAGAGCTGCGACCCGGGCACCAAGGTCGTGATCGTCGGACAGACCAACGACGTGATGCTCTACCGGGACCTGATGCGCCGCGGCGTGTCCGAATATCTCGTGATGCCCGTCCAGCCGTTCGAGCTGATGGAGTGTCTGTCGGGACTTTACAACAACCCCGCCACCGATCCCGTCGGTCAGGTCTTCGCCTTCATGGGCGCAAAGGGCGGCGTGGGCTCGTCGACCATTTGCCACAACGTGGCCTGGACGCTGTCGGAAGCGCTCGAAACCGACATCGTCATCAGCGACATGGACCTGGCATTCGGCACCGCCGGCCTCGACTTCAACCAGGATCCCGTGCAGGGCATCGGCGACGCGCTCCAGAACCCGGATCGTCTCGACGAGGTGTTGCTCGATCGCCTTCTGACGACCTGCTCGAAGCACCTTTCGATCTTCGCAGCGCCCGTCGTTCTCGACCGCGAGTACGAGCTGACGCCCGACGACTGCCAGACGGTGATCGACGTCGTGCGCCAGAACGTGCCGTTCGTATCCGTGGACTTGCCGCACATCTGGACGCCCTGGACGAGGCAGCTCCTGCTGCAGGCCGACGAGATCGTCATCACGGCCGCTCCCGATCTCGCCAATCTCCGCAATGCGAAGAACATCATCGACCACTTGAAGCAGGCCCGTAAGAACGACGCCGCACCGCGCCTCGTTCTCAACATGGCCAACATGCAGAAGCGGCCGGAAATCACCGTCAAGGAATTCGAGAGCGCCCTCGGCATCGACACGCTCGCGGTCATCGACTTCGATTGCGAAAACTTTGGACAGGCCGCCAACAACGGCCAGATGGTCGAAGAATACAACGCAAAGGCGAAGGCGGTACAGAGCTTCCGCGACATCGCCATGACGCTCGCTCATCGCAAAGACGTCAAAGTCGAGAAGAAATCGGCGCTCGCGCCTCTCCTCGAAAAACTCAAGCTCATGCGCTGAGGATTAAGCAATGTTCGGCCGGCGTACGAATGATCCTGGATTTCAGCGGCGGCTCCCGGCGGAGCCTTCTGCGCCAACCTCTGTTGCGCCGGCCCAGCCGGCGGCTGTGAAGGCTGCGCCGCCGGCTCCCGCCATCCCCACGCGCGCCGAGCCACAGGAGCAGCAGCGGCCCCATTCCGAGGAATACTACGACGTCAAGACCACGGTCTTCAACGCGCTCATCGACACCATCGACCTGACGCAGCTTGCCAAGCTCGATGCGGCGGCCGCGCGCGAGGAAATCCGGGACATCGTCTCGGAGATCATCCAGGTCAAGAACGTCGTGATGTCGATCGCCGAGCAGGAGGAGCTGCTCGAGGACATCTGCAACGACGTGCTTGGATACGGCCCCCTCGAGCCGTTGCTCGCCCGCGACGACATCGCGGACATCATGGTCAACGGCGCCTCGACGACCTTCATCGAGGTCGGCGGCAAGTCGCAAAAGACCAACGTCCGCTTTGCCGACAACCAGCAGCTCATGAACATCTGCCAGCGCATCGTGAGCCAGGTCGGCCGCCGCGTGGATGAATCGAGCCCGATCTGCGACGCGCGCCTCCCCGATGGCTCGCGCGTCAACGTCATCGCGCCGCCGCTCGCCATCGACGGGCCGGCCCTCACCATTCGTAAGTTCAAGAAGGACCGCCTCACCCTCGAGCAGCTCATGAAGTTCGGCGCCATCACGCCGGACGCGAAGACCGTCCTCGAGGTGATCGGCCGCGTGCGCTGTAACGTGCTGATCTCCGGCGGCACCGGCTCGGGCAAGACGACGCTTCTGAACTGCCTCACCGGCTGCATCGATCACGACGAGCGCATCATCACCTGCGAGGACTCGGCCGAGCTTCAGCTCCAGCAGCCGCACGTCGTCCGCCTCGAAACGCGCCCGCCCAATCTGGAAGGCGAAGGCGAGATCACCATGCGCGATCTCGTCAAGAACTGCCTGCGCATGCGGCCGGAGCGGATCATCGTCGGCGAGGTTCGCGGCCCGGAGGCGTTCGATCTCCTCCAGGCCATGAACACCGGCCATGACGGCTCGATGGGCACGCTCCACTCCAACAGCCCGCGCGAAGCCCTGAGCCGTCTCGAAAGCATGATCATGATGGGCGGCTTCACGCTGCCCATAAAAACCATTCGTGAAATGATCGTCGGCTCCATCGACGTCATCATCCAGGCCGCGCGTCTGCGCGACGGCTCGCGCAAGGTGACCCACATCACCGAGGTGACCGGCATGGAAGACGACGTCATCACGCTTCAGAACCTCATCGTCTACGAAATCACCGGCGAGGACGCCGCGGGCAAGCTCATCGGCCACCACCGCTCGACAGGCATCGCCCGCCCGGCGTTCTACGAGCGCGCGCGCTACTACAAGGAGGAAGGCCGCCTCACCGCCGCACTGGCGGCAGCCGAAATGCTCGACGAAAACGGTACGCCGATGGGAGAGCTCCTTGGTTGACGCCGGCCTCATGCCTCTGATGACCGCACTGCTCGCGGCGATCGCCATCGCCGCGACGGTCTATGCCGTCATGTACCCGCTGATCTCCGGCGAAAGGATCAAGGAGAAGCGCGTCGCGACCGTAACGGAATCGCACACTAAGAAGCTGTCCTCGCGCTCGGCCGCCGACATAGCGGCAAGCCGCAAGAAACAGATCGCGGAAAGCTTGAAGGACATCGAGAACCGGCAGAAGGCGAAAGAAAAGGTCTCGCTGAAACTGAAGCTCGAACGGGCCGGGCTCGAAATCGAACCGCGCACCTATTGGATCGCGAGCGTCGCCTCGGCATTCGTCACTGCGCTTCTTCTGCGCAACATGGTGCCATCGACGATGGCGGGCGTCACTCCGATGGTGACGGTCGCAGCCTTTTTCGTCGGCGGCTTCGGCGTACCGCGCTTCGTCCTCGCGAAACTCACCGAGCGCCGGCAGAAAAAATTTGTCGCCGAGCTTGCCAACTCCATCGACGTGATCGTCCGCGGCATCAAGTCAGGCCTCCCTCTCAACGATTGTCTCGGCGTCATCGCGCGGGAAAGCGCGGAACCCCTGGCCGGCGAATTCAAGGAAGTGATCGAGCAGCAGCGCCTCGGCGTGCCTCTGTTCGAGGCCCTGGATCGCATGACCAAGCGCATGCCCGTGCCGGAGGTCAAATTCCTCGCCATCGTCATCGCGATTCAGCAGCAATCGGGCGGCAACCTCGCGGAAGCTCTCTCCAACCTGTCCGGCGTGCTGCGCGACCGCTTCAAGATGACCATGAAGGTCAAGGCGCTCGCCGCCGAAGCGAAAGCCTCGGCCATGATCCTGGCTGCACTCCCGCCGGGCGTGATGTTCATGGTCAACAGCTCCTCGCCCGAATACATCGCCCCGCTCTTTTCCACGCGAACCGGCCACCTTTTCATCTTGGTTGGCCTTTTCTGGATGGGGGTAGGCGTCATGATCATGCGAAAGATGATCAACTTCAAGTTCTAGACTGATGGCTCGCGCTTCGGCTCCCTTTAGCCCGACGCGGGAACCATAGGTCTCATCAAAGAGCCGGAGCGTCCGATCCGAGCCATATGTCGGAAGACGCTTAAGCGCCGAAGGAACGGGCCGATCCATGCATGAGCTTGTCAATACGCTGACCTCGCCGCAGTTCCTGGCAACGATGCTTGCGGCCATCGCGGTCTTCGCGACGATCCTCGCCGTTGTCATGCCCATGATCGCACGCGACCAGATGAACCAGCGCATGCGCGTCATGGCCATCGAGCGCGACAAGCTCCGTTCCCAGCGCATCAACGAGCTCGCAAAGGATCGCGGCGGCGTAAAGCTGCGCCAGGCGCCGAAAGGTTTCATGCAGCAGATCGTCGACCGCCTCGATCTGCGCTCTCAGTTCGACAACCCGGAGCTTCGCAACAAGCTCAAGATGGCAGGCTTGCGCGGGCAGGCGCCGCTCGTCGCCTACATGTTCTTCCGCGCGGCGGCCCCGCCCCTCGCGTTCCTCGTCGCGCTCTTCTATCTGTTCGTCCTGACCGATATGGAACAGAGCGCGTCGATGAAGATGATGTATGCGGTTCTGGCCGCTGCGGCCGGGTATTATTTACCCAACATCTTCATCGAGAACCTCGCGCAGAAGCGCCAGCAGGCCATCAAGATCGCGTTTCCGGAAGCGCTCGACATGCTCCTCATCTGCGTGCAGTCGGGCATGTCGGTCGAGGCGTCCTTCGGCAAGGTCGCCAAGGAAATCGCCGTCCAAAGCATCGAGCTGGGCGAGGAGCTGTCGTTGACCGCAGCCGAGCTGTCCTATCTTCCCGATCGCCGCATGGCGTTCGAGAACCTCGCCGCGCGCACCGCCCTCCCGAGCGTCAAATCGGTCACGACGGCGCTCATTCAGGCCGAGCGGTACGGCACGCCCGTCAGCCAGGCGTTGCGTGTGATGGCCAAGGAAAACCGTGACATCCGCATGTCGGAAGCGGAAAAGAAGGCCGCAGCGCTTCCGCCCAAGCTGACCGTGCCGATGATTCTGTTCTTCCTTCCGGTGCTCTTCCTGGTCATCCTTGGCCCTGCGGCCATCAGCTTTTGGAAAATGCCCTAGACCATGATCGCTTCAGGCCCTATCAGCCTGAAGTGTGAATCATCGGTCTCACCAAAGAGATAGAGCGTGGTCCCGACTCAACCAAAAATGATCACGCTCTAGAATTCGCGCGGCAGGAACGACGGCGGCGCAACTCGCCCTCGGCGGCGACGTCTGAACCATCCGGATCAGAGCCGAGCGGCCTGCGCACCATCACCGCGCGGAACAACCTGCAGGTTCTGCCTTCGGGCGAAAGCTGGCTTTTTTTGAGAAGGCTTAGCGAATGGCAAAAAGCCTTCCCGCACTCTTCATGAGGAGCACGGAAAGGCTCGGATGCGTTGCAGCTCGTAAGCCGGTTGTCTACTCGGCGGTGAACAGTGCCGTGGCGCGCGGCCCGCCGGCCTGGCCTCCCAAGCCGGATTCCATCGTGCTGGGCCGAAGCGCCGAAGGCCCGCGCTTCTGCTGGGCGATCGTCGTTGCGGCAGGCGCGGGAGACTGTGCCACGGCCGGAGCCCACGAGGCTTCGGCGGGCATCGAAGGCGCCATGGGCTGAGGATCGCGGCGCACCATCTTCTGAAGGAGTGCGGTGTTCGCCTTGGCGTCTGCCGGCTGGAGATCGGACGAAGCGATCTGCGTGGCCTCGTCGTACTTGCCCTGCAGGCCGAGCACCAGCGCCAGGTTCTGCCGCACCCGCGCGTCACCCCCGTCGCTCTTCGCCTGACGCAGAAGCCTCTCGCCCTGCTCCGCATCGCCCGCCATGGTGTGCGCCAGGGCGAGGTTGTTCAGGACCGAGGGATGATTGGGCTGAAGCGCCCGCGCCCGCTCGTAGAACGTGATGGCCTCGCGATAGCTTCCTTCCTTCGCGAGAGCCGTGCCGCGCGCAAGGATGACACGCCAATCCGGATTGGCCGGATCGTCGGCCACAGCCAGCACCTTCTTGGCGACGCTGATCTGATCGAGATCGAGCGCGAGCCGCCCGTAGTCACGCGCCAGCCGCCGATCCTGCCCGTGAACGATGGACGCCTGCTGAAGGACCGCCAGCGCCTCGCGCTTCTGTCCCGTGGCCGTCAGGTTCTGCGCATACGCCAGCGCCGCATCGAGATTGCGCGGATCTTTGGAGTGTTGCTCGCCCCAATACTCCGTGGCCTTGCGAGGATCGCTGGGCTGAGCCGCGGCCGCCTGCTGCTGCGAAGCCTCGGGCGCGAGCGATGCGAACAATCCGCTGTCGTCGCCACCTCCCATCTGGGCACACGCGCCCAGCATGAGGCTCGTGGCCATCGCGGCGAGCACGCCACGCGCTCGGGCCGGCTTCGCCATCCGAAGGGGCACGTCGCGGTCGGCCATCGGGAATCTCCACTGCTCGTCGGTCACGGGACGCAGGGACAGCCTGACCGGCGTCCCCCTTTGCGTCACTTTCCGATACAGCGGTCAATAAAGCCTTAACCGATCGGCAAGCCCCCGTTAACCCGCGCTCTCCGCGTATTCCGCGCGCTCGGCCTCTGCACCGCGCTCCCATGCCTTCATGGCCGGCAGAGCGAAAAGCGCGTCGATGTAGGCCGCGGCCGTGCCATCGTCCCCGAACGGCGCGAGATCCTTCACGTAGGTGCGGAAGCGCGACGCGATGGGCGCGTACATCGCGTCTGCCACCGAAAAGCGCGAGAACAGGAACGGGCCTTCGGCCCCGAAGCGCTGCCGGCAATCCTTCCACAGAGCGACGATACGGCGGATATCGGCCTCGACCGCTTCGTCATGGGTGTCGCGAAGATCCTGTGAGAGAAATTTCATCGGGCAATGCTCGCGCAGCGCCTGGAAGCCCGAATGCATTTCAGCACTGACGGAGCGCGCGATCGCGCGCGCCGCGCGGTCCGATGGCCAGAGCCCGGCGTCCGGGTGCTGCTCGGCGATATACTCGAGAATGGCAAGACTATCCCAGATCATGAGATCGCCGGCCCACAGCACCGGCACTTTTCCGGCCGGCGAATGCGAAAGGATCAGCTCTTTCTTGTTCGGTGCGCGCAGGTTGATTCGAACCTCGTCGAAATCGAGATTCGCCTGTTTCATCGCGAGCCAAGGCCTCAAGCTCCAGCTCGACCAGTGCTTGCTCCCGATGACCAGACGATAGTTTTCGCCCACCATGCCGAACCGTCCTCTCCCGATTGTGTTTCGTGGCTCGGTGAGGATAATGCCCGATCATCGAAGCGCCGTCCAAGCGGCCAAACTTCGCGAGCCTCAGAAGAAACTCCATGACCGAAACACCCTTTCCGGCCCGCACGCACGCCCCCGCCGACGTGCTGGCCCCGCATGACACGGCCGACGCCAGCACGCCGATCTGGCTCGTCTCCGACGCCTGCCCGATTTCGGCCATTCCCGATCTCGACGACGCGGCCCGCTGCTGGCTCGAGGAGACCCGCTTCTCGGCTGCGGCGAGAAAGCAGGCCGTCATTCCCGGCGCCGACGGCAAACCCGCGGGCGTGGTGATCGGGCTCGGAAATGGAACCGCGGGCGATCCCTCGGGTCCCTCGGAACTCCTGATCGGCCAACTCGCGGCGAGCCTGCCCGCTGGCCTTTATCACCTGGCGAGCGAGACGCCCAACGCAACCCTGGCGGCCGTCGCCTGGGGCCTCGGCGCCTATCGCTTCCGCCGCTACAAGAGCGCGCCGGGCGATGCGCCGCCGCGCCTCAAACTCCCCGCAGGCGTCGATTACCAGTCCGTCCTGAGTCAAGTCAGCGCCGTATGGAACGGACGCGACCTGATCAACACGCCAGCCTCCGATCTCGGCCCCGAGGAGCTGGAGGCCGCCGCAACCCTCGTCGCCCGCGATCACGGTGCGAGCATCTCGACCATCGTCGGCGACGATCTCCTCGATCAGGGCTACCGCATGATCCACGCCGTCGGCCGCGCCAACCCGCGCGCGCCGCGTCTGATCGACGTGCGCTGGCAAAAACCTGGCGGGCGCGCGGACGCACCAAGCATCACGCTCGTCGGCAAAGGCATCACGTTCGACACCGGCGGCCTCGACATCAAACCCGCCTCCGGCATGCTCCTCATGAAAAAGGACATGGGCGGCGCGGCAGCAGCTCTCACCCTTGCCGAAATGATCATGAGCCTCGGCCTCGACGTGCGTCTGCGCCTCTTGATCGCCACCGCCGAGAACAGCATCGCGGGCGACGCCTTCCGTCCCGGCGACATCCTGAAGAGCCGCGCGGGCCATACCGTCGAGATCGGCAACACCGATGCCGAAGGCCGCCTCGTGCTCGCGGATGCTCTTTCGCTGGCCGACGAGGAAGCCCCCGACACGCTCCTCGTGTTCGCGACCTTGACGGGCGCGGCCCGCGTCGCCCTCGGCCCCGATCTGCCGGCCTTTTTCACCAACGACGAGGCCTTTGCGGCAACGCTCGTCGCGGAGGCCGAAGCGGTGGGCGATCCGGTATGGCGGCTCCCGCTCTGGCCGGGCTACGATCGCCACCTCGACAGCGACATTGCCGATCTCCGCAACGTGAGCGACGGGCCCTTCGCCGGCGCCGTCACCGCGGCCCTGTTCCTGAAGCGCTTCGTCTCCAACGCGCGCCGCTTCGCGCACTTCGATCTCTACGGCTGGAGACCGGCCGCGCGGCCGCTCGGCCCCAAGGGCGGCGAACCACAGACGGCACGCGCCATCCTCGCGCTCCTCACCAAGGAGTTGATCGCATGACGGACCCGAAGGCGGACGGCACCGGACGCGAGCAAAACGAGCAGCCCCAGCAGCCGGACACCCCGAGCGCGACGGCGGCAACGCCTCCGCCCGTTCCGGCGCCGTCACCCGCCCCCGAGGCGGAGAGCGAGAGCGCACTTGCATCGCCGAAGCTCGATCCGCGCCGCCATGCCGTGCGGGCCGATCTAGCGGCCGTGGCATTGAGGGGCCAGGTCGTCTCGCCGCGCTATTCGGCAGGCGTCGTCCGCCAGGTCACGCGCGCCACCATCCCGCTCCGCCGCGCACCCAGCCCGACAGCCGGTCTCGATACGGAAGCGCTCTTCGGCGAGCGCCTCACCGTCTATGACGAGAACAACGGCTGGGCCTGGGTGCAACTCGCACGCGACCGCTACGTCGGCTACGTCCCGTCCTCCGCGCTGACCACGCAGGTCACCGTGCCGACCCACCGCGTCAAGGCGCTCGGCACGTTCGTCTATCCCGAGCCGGACATCAAAAAGCCGCCCACGCTGCATCTTCCGCTCAACGCGGACGTCCGCGTCGCGGAGTGGGAGGAGCGCTTCTGCCGGCTGGAGCAGGGCGGCTTCGTCGTCACGCGCCATCTCGTCGAGCGCGAACGCGTCGAGCGCGATTTCGTGGACGTCGCTGAGCGCTTCATCGGCACGCCCTATCTCTGGGGCGGACGCACGCGGATCGGCATCGATTGCTCGGGCCTCGTGCAGATCGCGCTCGAAGCCGCGGGCCAGTCATGCCCGCGCGACAGCGACATGCAGATGGCCGAGCTCGGCCAGGAGATCCCCATTCCCGACGATCTCGAAGGGCTTCAGCGCGGCGATCTGATCTTCTGGAAAGGGCACGTCGGCATCATGGCCGATGGCGTGATGCTCGTGCACGCCAACGCCCATCACATGGCCGTCGTCATCGAAACGCTGCCCGAAGCCGCCGAGCGCATCCTGCGTCAGGCGTCGACACCCCTCGCCGCCATCCGCCGCCTCTCGCCGCAGACGGCAAGCTGATCGGCGGCGGAGCCGGATCGTCAGGTCTCTAGACCATGATCGCTTCAGGCCCTATCAGCCTGAAGCGTGACTCATCGGTCTCACCAAAGAGATAGAGCGTGATCCCGATTCAATCGAAAATGATCACGCTCTAGATCCGCCGGTAGGGCAGGAAATGACGATCGCGCGCGAAGGCATCGCCGTCGGGCAGGATCGGTCCGCCGCGCCAAACGCGGCCCTGGCCCAGCGACACGATCGTTTCGATGCCCAGGGGCTGGCCCGTTGCCCGGCTCGCCCAATGCCGCTGCAGCACGTGCCCATCCGTGATCCGCTCGATCAGCGGCAAAAGATGGTCGAACTGATCGAGCACGCAGTCCTCGTACGTTTTGCCCGCGATGGTGAGGTCGAAGAGCCCGCTCTCCCGCAACATCACGGAAACGGAGCAGGCGCCGCCCGCCCGCGGCTTGAGGCTGAAGCACCAGGTTCCGCCGCCCTCGCTTTCCCAGATGTGCGCAACGTCCGCAATTGTCGGCATCCAGTAGCGGAGCTGCGCCAGCGTGGCCTGAAGCGAGGAGGGAACGCCTCCCCCGCTGCCCGCCTCCGCGGTGATCGCGGACGCGGACCAAGGAAGCCGCATAAAGCGGGCAACGACATCCCGAATACGCTGCATACTGAACGGCCTGGAAAAATCAAACGAGACAGAGAGAAGCTAACCGGCGATCGCCGCGCGATGCGCAACCTTGAGGTCGAAGGCGGCGGCGAGCAACGCTTTGGTATAGTCGTCCTTGGGCGAAGTGAAGACGTCTTCGGCCGGGCCCTCTTCCACGGCCTTTCCGTTGCGCATCACGATGACGTAATTGCAGAGCGCGCGCACCACCTTGAGATCGTGGCTGATGAAGACATAGGCGAGGTCGCGCTTGGCTTGCAGCTCGCGGAGCAGATCCACGATCTGCGCCTGAACGCTCATGTCGAGCGCGCTCGTCGGCTCGTCGAGAACGATGAAGCGCGGCTCCAGCGCCATGGCGCGCGCAATCGCGATCCGCTGCCGCTGCCCGCCCGAGAACTCGTGCGGATAGCGGTCGAGCGCGCTGGCGTCGAGGCCGACCTCTTCGAGCGCCTTCGTCGCCTGGACGCGCCGTTGCGTTTCATTCCATTCGGGCTTCTGGATCAGAAGCCCTTCCTCGATGATGCCGAAGATCGAGAGCCGGGGCGACAGAGATCCGTAAGGGTCCTGGAACACGACCTGCATCTCGCGCCGGAGCGGACGCATCTCCTTGGGCGACAATCCGTCGATTCGCCGCCCCATGTAGACGATAGGGCCTCGCGACGAGATGAGCCGCAGGATGGCAAGCCCCAGGGTCGTCTTGCCGGAGCCCGATTCGCCCACGACGCCGAGCGTCTGCCCCGCGCGGATCTTCACCGACAGCCCGTCCACCGCCTTCACATGATCGACGGTCTTGCGCATCAGGCCACGCTTGATCGGAAACCAAACGCGGAGGTCGTCCGTCTCGGCGATCACGGGCGCGCCCTCGTCGAAGCGGGGCGGCTCGCCCTTGGGCTCGGCCGCGAGCAGGTGGCGCGTATAAGGATGCTTCGGATCGGTGAAGAGCGCTTCCGTCTGCTGCTCCTCCACGATCTCGCCCTTCTGCATCACGTAGACCCGCTCCGCCATGCGCCGCACGATGCCGAGATCGTGGGTGATCAGCAGCATCGCCATGCCCATCTCGCGCTGAAGGTCGCGCAGAAGCTCCAGGATCTGCGCCTGGATCGTGACGTCGAGCGCCGTCGTCGGCTCGTCGGCAATCAAAAGGTCCGGCTCGTTGGCGAGCGCCATGGCGATCATCACGCGCTGGCGCTGGCCGCCCGAAAGCTGATGCGGATAGGCGCCGAGCCGCTTCTCGGGCTCGGGGATCCCCACTTTCGTCAGCAGCTCGATCACCCGCGCACGCGTCGCGCTCGCGTTCATGCGCCGGTGAAGCTGCAGGATCTCCCCCACCTGCCGCTCGATCGGATGCAGCGGGTTGAGCGACGTCATCGGCTCCTGAAAGATCATCGAGATCCTGTCACCCCGGATGCGCTTGAGGTCGCCTTCCTTCGCGTGCAGCAGGTCACGGCCCTCGAAGAAGATCTCGCCCGTCGGATGCGACGCCGCCGGATAGGGCAACAGCTTGAGAATGGAGAGCGCCGACACGGACTTGCCGCTGCCGGATTCCCCCACGAGCGCGACCGTCTCACCGCGGTTGATGCGGAACGAGACGCCCTTCACCGCCGTCGTCGTCTCGCCGCTCGAACGAAACGCCACCGACAGGTTCTTGACGTTGATGAGCACCTCTTTGGCCATGCGAAGCGCTCCTCAGGCGAACGTCTTGCGGGGATCGAGCGCATCGCGCACACCCTCGAAGATGAAGATCAGAAGCGACAGCATGATCGCGATGGAGAAGAATGCGGAAAGCCCCAGCCACGGCGCGTTGAGATCGCTCTTGCCTTGCAGCAACAGCTCGCCGAGCGAGGGAGATCCCGGCGGCAGACCGAGACCGAGGAAGTCGAGCGCCGTCAGCGTCGTGATGGAGCCCGAGAGCTGGAACGGAAGGAACGTCAGCGTCGCAACCGTCGCGTTCGGAAGCAGGTGCTTCCACATGATCGTCGTATCCGAGAGACCGAGAGCGCGGGCCGCCCGCACATACTCGAAGTTCCTCGCGCGCAGATATTCCGCGCGCACCACACCCACGAGGCTCGTCCATTGGAACGCGAGCAGCACGAACAAGAGCGTCCAGAACCCTGGCACCAGCACGGCCGCGATGATGATCAGCACGTAAAGCGTCGGGATGTTCCCCCAGATCTCGAGGAACCGCTGCATGATGAGATCGATCCAGCCGCCGTAGAAGCCCTGCACGGCGCCCGCCGCGACGCCGATGACGCTCGCCATGATCGTGAGAATGAGCCCGAACAGCACCGAGATACGGAACCCGTAGATCACGCGCGCGAGCACGTCGCGTCCCTGGTTGTCGAGACCGAGCCAGTTCCAGTTGCCGATCGCGAGATAGCGCGCCATCTGGTCGGGCGGCGCATCGCACAGCGGCGCAACCGCCGCCCATTGCGGCGGCGCCGGATAGCCGAGCCCGCCCTGGTATTTCGTATCGCCGCGCTGCACGAAGCAGTTGCCTTCGGCGTCGGCCCGGTTCGGATAGTCCTTGTTGATGGTGTCGTACCGATAGCGGATCGGCGGCCACAGCATCCAGCCGTTGCTCTCGATCTCCTCGATGATCATCGGATCGCGATAATCGGTGACGGCGAGGAAGCCGCCGAACTTCGACTCCGGATAATCCACCAGCACCGGGAACAGCGTCTCGCCGTTGTAGCGGGCGACCAGCGGCCGGTCGTTGGCGATCACCTCGGCAAACAGCGTGAGCACGAACAGGATGAGAAAGATCACGAGGCTCCAGTAGCCCCGCCGGTTCGCCTTGAAGTTTGCCCAGCGCCGCTGGTTGATCGGCGACAGGTCGAAGCGCGGCCGGAACCGCGAAAAGAAGTTCGGCCGCACCGGGTCGACAGCCTCTTTCTCCAGGATCGGATCGTCGCGTTTCGCATCCACGGGGCTAGACCTCCCGGCTGTCGAAGTCGATCCGGGGATCGACGAGCGTATAGACGAAGTCTGTGACGACGTTCACGACGAGCCCCAAGAGCGCAAAGATGTAGAGGGTGGCGAACACGACCGCGTAATCGCGCTTGATGGCGGATTCGAAACCCAGGAGCCCGAGCCCGTCGAGGGAGAACACCGTCTCGATCAGAAGCGACCCGGTGAAGAACGCACTGATGAATGCGCCCGGGAAGCCCGCGATGATGATCAGCATGGCATTGCGGAAAATATGCCCGTAGAGCACCTCGCGCTCGCCGAGCCCCTTGGAGCGGGCGGTGATCACGTACTGCTTGCGGATCTCGTCCAGGAAGCTGTTCTTGGTGAGGAACGTCATCGTCGTGAACGATCCGAGCGCCATGGCGATGATCGGCAGCGTCAGGTGCCAGAAATAATCGACGATCTTGCCGAACAGCGAAAGCTCGTCCCAGTTGTCGGAGAAGAGGCCGCGCGAGGGAAAGATCTGCAGGAACGACGAACCGGCGAACAGGATCAAGAGCAGCACCGCGACGAGGAAGCCCGGCACCGCATACCCGATCACGAGCGCCGTGCTGGTCCAGGTGTCGAACCGCTCGCCGTCCCGCACCGCTTTACGAATACCGAGCGGGATCGAGATGAAATAGGTGATGAGCGTGATCCAGATGCCGAGCGAGATCGAAACCGGCAGCTTCTCCTTGATCAGCTCGATCACCGACACGTCGCGGAAATAGCTGCGGCCGAAATCGAACGTCAGGTAGTTCTTCATCATCAGGAAGAAACGTTCGTGCGCCGGCTTGTCGAAGCCGAACTGCCGTTCGAGCTCCAGGATGAACTCGGGATCGAGACCCTGCGCACCGCGATAGCGCGACGTGACGCTATCACCGCCGCCGCCCATCTGCGATTGCCCGCCGAGCGTATCGCCGCCGCCACCCCCGCCGATGCGGTCGGTGATCGAGGTATCGGTGCCGGAGAGCTTTGCGATCATCTGCTCGACCGGCCCACCGGGCGCGAACTGGATGATGGCGAAGCTGATCAGCATGATGCCGAGCATCGTCGGCACGATCAGCAGCACGCGCTTGAGGAGATAAGAAGCCATCGTTCGATCACATCCCCTTACCCTGGCGCCGTCCGCCCTCGGGCAGCGCCGCTCAGGCCTGCCTCTGGCAAACCGCTAGCGCCGTCCCGCGGCCTTGGCCTTCTCGCCGTCGAACCACCACGTCTCGAGCGCACCGCGCGCATACTTGGGCTTCACTTCGGGCCAGCCGAACTTGTCCCAGAACGCGATCGAGTGCGATCCCTTGTACCACTGCGGGATCCAGTAATGCCCCGCACGCAGCACCCGGTCCGCCGCCCGCGTCGCCGCGACGAGGTCTTCGCGCGACTGCGCTTTGACGACGCGGTCGATCAGGTCGTCGAGCACGGGATCCGCAATGCCGGCGAGATTGTAGCTTCCGCTCATGGCCGCGGCCTCCGAACCCCAATAGTTCTTGAGCTCGATGCCAGGGGTCAGCCGAAGCGAATAGCGCTGCGTCGTGATGTCGAAATCGAAATCCTTGAGGCGGCGCTGATACTGCGCGGGATCGACGCGCCGCATGGTGGCATCCACGCCGATCAACTGCAGGTTCTTGATGAACGGCGCGATGATGCGCTCGAAGTTCACCTCGAACAGCAGGAACTCGATCGAAAGCTTCTCGCCCTTCGCGTTGCGGAGCCCGTCGCGCGTCTGCTCCCAGCCCGCTTCTGCCAGCAGCCTCGCCGCGCGCCTCAGATTGTCCCGGTTGTTTCCGCTGCCGTCGGAGACGGGCGGCGAGACCGGCTCGCCGAAAACGGTTTCCGGCAAGCGGTCGCGATAGGGTTCGAGCAGCTTGAGCTCGTCGGCCGTGGGCAAACCCTCGGCCTTCATATCTGAGTTTTCGAAGAAGCTCGCCGTGCGCGTATAGAGGCCGAAGAAAAGGTTGCGGTTGCTCCATTCGTAGTCGAACGCATAGCCCAGCGCCTCACGCACGCGGATGTCGCGGAACTTGTCTCGGCGCGTGTTGATGAAAAAGCCCTGCGCTCCGGAGGGCCGCGCGTCGTTCAGCGTCTGGCGGAGAATGCGCCCTTCCCGCACGGCGGCGACGTCATAGCTCGTCGCCCAGTCGCGCGCGGTGAACTCCTCGCGGAAGTCGAAATTGCCGGAAAGCAGGTTCTCGAGCTCGAGCGTGCGGTCGCGGAAATACTCGTAGCGCACTTCGTCGAAATTGTTCCGGCCGCGGTTGACGGGCAGATCCTTGGCCCAGTAGTCGTCGCGCCGCGTATAGGCGACATACGTGCCCGCACGGAAGTTCCCGATCTTGTACGACCCCGATCCGAGCGGCGGCTTCAGTGTCGTCTGGTCGAACTCGTTTTCGGTGTAGTAGGCCTTGGAGAGAATGGGCAGCGTCGCGACGTTGATCGGAAGATCGCGAGTCAGCGTGCCCTTGAACGTGTAGCGCACGGTATGCGCATCCAGCGCCTCGGCCTTTTCCACGTCGCGGATCTGGCCCGAAATCGCCGGATGCCCTTTGGCCTTGATTGTGTCGAAGGAGAAGACGACGTCCTCGGCCGTCAGCGAAGATCCGTCCGCGAACTTGGCTTCCGGCCGGAGCTTGAACGTCACCGACATGCCGTCGTCGGCGAGATCGGCCGTTTCCGCAACCAGTCCATAGACCGCATCCGGCTCGTCCATGGCCCGCGCCATGAGGCTGTCGAACAGAAGCTCCAGCCCCTGCGCAGCGTCGCCCCTCAGGATGAAGGGATTGAAGCTGTCGAACGTGGTGAGACCGCCCGAGCCGATCTGCGAAACGCGTCCGCCTTTGGGAGCGTCCGGGTTCACGTAGTCGAAATGCGTGAAGTCGGCCGGGTATTTGAGATCGCCGAAGATCGACAGCCCGTGCCGCGGCTCGGCGGCAGCCGGGCCGGCAAGCGCGATGGCAAGCCCCAGCATTGAGAGAAGCGCAAAGGCACGCGTCGCTCTGCGCGCCATCGCCGGACGCATCATGTCGGCTTCACGTGTCCGCAGGCTCATCCGCTCAGTTCCTGCGTGCGGCCTGAAGGGCCTTGAGCTTGTCTTGGTCGACCCACCAGACCTGCGTCAGCGCCGAGGTCTGAGACGGCAGCTTGTCGGGGCGGCCGAACATGTCCCACGTCGCAATCCACTCGTTGGGATTGTACCAGTGAGGCACCACGTAGTGCCCCCACAACAGCACGCGGTCCAGCGCCCGCGTCGCGGCCACCAGCTCGTCGCGGTCCTTGGCGAACACCAGCGTTTCGATGATGGAATCGATCACCGGGTCCTTGATGCCGATGGTGTTGCGGCTGCCGTCATGGTCTGCCGCCGCCGAGCCCCAGAAATCGCGCTGCTCGTTGCCGGGCGAGATGGACTGCGGGAACACGTCGATGATGATGTCGTAGTCGCGGCTCATCTCGCGCCGCTCGTATTGCGCCGGATCGACGACGCGTGTCGTTGCCCGGATACCGATCTTGGCGAGATTGGCGCGATAGTGCGCGATGTGCCGCTCGAACGAATCCGACCCGATCAGGAACTCGGCGGTGAACGGCTCGCCCTGGGTGTTGCGCAAAACCTGTTCCGTGCGCTTCGAACCGAGACCGACCGTTTGCATCGCCCTGCAGAAGAAGCCGCAGTCGGGGTCGTCGACCTCCTCCGTGCGGATCTCCCATCCCGCGTCCTTCAAGAGGGCCATCGCCTTCGCGAGATTGTCGCGCGCATCCTCACGCGTCGCGAACGTCGGGTTCTTCCACTCGGTGGTAAACACCTCCGGCGGCAGATCCTTCTCGTGCGCCTTGAGGATTTCGAGTTCGCGTCCTTCCGGCAAGCCCTTCGCCGCCAGCTCGGAATTGTCGAAATAGCTGTGTACGCGGCTATATTGGCCGAACAGCAAACTGCGGTTCAGATCCTCGAAATCGAACGCCAGGTTGAACGCCTGCCGCACGCGCCGGTCCTGAAATTTCGGCCGGCGGATGTTGAATGCGAACCCCTGCATCCGGGCCACGCCTTCGGTCGGGATCACTTCTTTTTTGACGAGGCCTTTCTTGAGCGCGTCGAAGTTGAACTGCGTCGCCCACGCGCTCGCGGTGTTCTCGCGCCAGAAGTCCGCGCGCCCGCTCTTGAAGTCCTCGAACGCCGCCACCCGATCGCGGAAGTATTGGAAGCGCAGCTCGCCGAAATTCCACTGTCCGATCGCGACCGGAAGATCCTTCGCCCAGTAATCCTCGACGCGCTCGAACACGATGCGGTTGCCCGTGTCGAATTCCTTGATGCGGTACGGACCCGAGCCCAGGGGCACTTCGAGCGTGCTCTTTGCAAGGTCGCGCGGCTCGCCGTTGCGCGTCTTGCCTTCCCAGAAATGCTTGGGCAGCACGGCAAGCTGGCCTAGAATCTGCGGCAGCTCCCGGTTCCCGGTCTGATCGAAGGTGAACGTCACCTCGTGCGGCCCGGTCTTCTCGCCTTTCACGACGTTCGCGTAATAGCGGCTGTACATCGGGTTCGCCGCCTTGATGGCCTCGAGCGAGAAGATCACGTCTTCCGGCTTGATCGGCTCCCCGTCGTGGAAGCGCGCCTCGGGCCGAAGCCCGAATGTGACGGAGCTGAAGTCGTCCGGAAACGACACCCATTCCGCCACGAGGCCGTATTCGGTCGACGGTTCGTCCGGGCTGCCGGCCATCAGCGTGTTGTAGATCATGCCTACGCCGCCCGCAGGTACGCCGCGGATGGAGAACGGATTGAGGGAGTCGAACGTGCCCTGCGTCGCAAAGCGGACCACGCCGCCCTTTGGCGCGTTCGGATTGACCCAGTCGAAATGTTTGAAATCCGCACCGAACCTCGGCGCGCCCACGAGCGACAGGGCATGGTGACGGACCTGTGCCGGCGGCGCGGGCGGCTCAGCGACCGCCTCTGCTCCTGGAGCCTCCACACCTTGCCCAAAGGCAACGGAGCCGGTGGCGAAAGCCACGAAGAGAAGTGAGAAAAGGGAGGTCGCGGGTCGCTGCACCATATATGCCGTCATCCATTCCGTTCCGTCGAAAGCCGGGCGAACACGGAAGTTTGGCACGTGCCGCCACACAGGTCGACGGCCCCGAAAAAATCAGGGCCGGACCAGGGGAAAATCAGTTCCTAGCACGCCTTCTCACGGGATACGGATTAAACATCGGCAAGATAGGGACGGCGCCCCGCGCCGCTCCTCGCGCAGCGATCTTAGGGCGCAGGCGCAGCCGGCGCTTCCGGTGCCGCAGCCGGAGCATCTTCCGCAGGTGCAGCCGGAGATTCCGCAGCCGCCGCAGGAGCCGGCAGAGGCTCCGGGCTGTCCGCGAGCGACCGCAGGTAAGCAATCATGTCGGCCAGCGTGGCATTGTCCGCAATGCCATTGAACACCATCCGGGTGCCCGGCAGATAGGCGCGCGGAGCATGAAGGAACCCGGCAAGCGCTTCATAGCTCCATTCGCCGCCCTTGCTCTTGATGGCGTCGGAATATCCGCCAAAGTCGCCGACGCTGCCAAGCGCACGGCCAAGCACGCCATAGAGATTGGGGCCGGCCTTGCTGGCGGCACCCTTTTCAGCCGAATGGCAGGCCGCACACGCCCGGAAGGCCGCTTTGCCGTCGTCGGGGCTTGCGTCGCCCACGAGTGCGATCACGTCCGCCGGATCGAACGCCTTCGGCCCGGCCGCCGGCTCCCCGCCGTCCGCAGGGGCCGCGCCATCGGGCTGAGGAAGCTGATAGCCGCCGGTCACCGGTCCGTGATGGCTCAACTCGTTGATCAGCGTCTTGGGCACGAAGATCAGAAGCAACGCCAGCAGCACACCGCCTGCAATCTTGTTCAGCTCGAAGGAATCCATCATCTCTTTCTTCCTGCCCGAGGGGCACGCTTCGCCCCGGATATCTAAGCCGAGACATGCGGCAGCCCCGGAGCGCTGCCAGTTTCCCCTCCCGGTCCGAAGGCAGGCGTCCCGCTCCTGCCCCAGACGGACTGTCGGTTCACATCGAACCGAACCCGATCAGCAGACCGCATCTAAAGGGCCTGCACCACGCCTTGCAACCCTTGGTGCTGCCAGTCTACAGCTCATGCCGCCGCAGGGGCTCGGGCCATCGCCGAACCCTCGCGGCACGCGGGCCGCACCCGACAGCGCGGATCGGCCCAGCATAGGTCATCGACACCCTGCTTCCATGGGGCCAAGTGTCCAAATCGGGGAGCCTGGAGGCCGAAACGCGACGGAGAGCCCACGATGACGAGAGCCCTGATCATCATACCCGCCCGTATGGCCTCGACGCGCCTGCCGGATAAGCCCCTGGCCGACATCGAAGGCGAGCCGATGATCGTTCACGTCTGGCGGAAGGCTCATGACGCCGCCATGGGGCGCGTGATCGTGGCCGCCGACTCCGACGAAATCGTGAACGCCGTTCGCGCCGCCGGCGGCGAGGCCCTCATCACCCGGGCCGACCACGTGTCCGGCTCGGACCGCGTCTTCGAGGCCCTGAGCCGCGTCGATCCGGAATCGGAGGCGGACATCGTCGTCAATCTGCAGGGGGATCTCCCGACCATCGATCCGGCCCTCATCCGTGAATGCGCCTCCGTCCTCGACATCAAGGGACCGGACATCGCGACGCTCGCAGCCGAGATCACCGACCCCGACGAGCGCACGAACCCGAACGTGGTGAAGATCGTCGGCACCCCCCTCCCCGAGAAGAACCGGCTCCGCGCGCTCTACTTCACCCGCGCAACGGCACCACACGGTGACGGGCCGCTCTTCCACCACATCGGCCTCTACGCCTACCGGCGCACCGCCATCGAGCGGTTCGTTGCTCTGCCGCCCTCCTATCTCGAAACGCGGGAGCGCCTGGAACAGCTCCGTGCGTTGGAGGATGGCATGCGCATCGACGTGGCCATCGTTGACACTGTTCCCCTCGGTGTTGATACTCCCGAGGACCTCGAACGGGCACGCAAGCTCGTCGGGGAGGCGAAGCGGGCTTGACCATCGTGCATTGCGACAATCCGCAGAAAGATTTTACGTTCGCGCGGCCGTTTCGATTTTGATGGCGGGCGCGACCCTGCGCGTGCCCGCACGATCCTCCCCTCCTCTGCTTCCCTTTCCGCGCCCTAGCCCGAGTCCTCACCATGCCACAATCCGCCGACGCTACGCCCGCCCGCATCGCCTATCAGGGTGAGCCGGGCGCCAATTCTCACCTCGCTTGCACTGAGGCATTCCCCAATCTCGAAGCCGTGCCCTATCCGACCTTCGAGGATGCGCTGGCCGCGGTGAAGTCGGGCGACGTGCGCTTCGCGATGATCCCGATCGAGAACTCGGTGGCCGGCCGCGTCGCCGACATCCACCACCTCCTTCCCGGCGCCGACCTCTACATCGTGGGCGAGCACTTCCTGCGCGTCCGTCACCAGCTTCTGGGCATCAAGGGGGCGTCGCTCGCCACCATCAAAAAGGTGCTGAGCCACACGCAGGCGCTCGGCCAGTGTCGCAAGGCGCTGCGCACGCTTGGCCTTACACCCGTCCCCGAAGCGGACACCGCGGGCTCGGCCCGCCTCGTCGCGGAGCAGGCCGACCCGACGCTCGCCGCCATCGCCTCGCGCCTCGCGGCCGAGATCTACGGGCTCGACGTGCTGAGCGCCGACATCGAGGACGAAGCCCACAACACGACCCGCTTCCTCGTGCTGGCGAAAGACCCCGACGATGCCGAGCCCGACGACGGCCGCGTCGTCACCACGTTCCTGTTCCGCGTCCGCAACGTCCCGGCTGCGCTTTACAAGGCGCTCGGCGGTTTCGCCACCAACGGCGTCAACATGACGAAGCTCGAAAGTTATCAGCTCGAAGGCACGTTCAACGCGACCATGTTCTACGCCGACATCGAAGGCCACCCGCGAGACCGCTCCGTCCAGCTCGCGCTCGAAGAGCTGTCGTTCTTCTCAACGGAGGTTCGTCTGCTCGGCACATATCTCGCGAGCCCGTACCGGATCGAGGCGGCCGAAGCCGCAGCCCCTCCGGTCACCCCGGGCGTCAGCGTCCGCTGACCCGACGCCGAGAGATTGCCATGAGACTGGCCAATAAGACCGCCATCGTGACCGGAGCCGCCTCTGGCTTCGGCCGCGGCATCGCGGAGGCGTTTGCAACCGAGGGCGCAAACGTCGTCGTCGCGGACATCGATGCGGCACGCGCCGCGGAGGTCGCGGCCGCTATCGGGCGCGGCGCCATCGCAGTCATGGCCGACGTTGCGAAAAAGGACGACGTGGCCCGCCTCGTGGAAACCACGGTGCGCGCTTTCGGCGGCCTCGATATCGTCGTCAACAACGCCGGCGTGACCCACCGCAATCAATCTTTGATGACGGTGACGGAGGACGAGTTCGACCGCATCTACGCGGTCAACGTGAAATCGATCTACCTCATGACGCTGGCCACCGTTCCCGAGCTCGAAAAGCGCGGCGGCGGCTCGATCATCAACACCGCCTCGACCGCGGGCCTGAGGCCGCGCCCTGGCCTCACCTGGTACAACGGCTCGAAAGGCGCGGTGATCACGCTGACGAAGTCGATGGCAGCCGAGCTCGCGCCGAGGAACATCCGCGTCAACGCCATCAACCCCGTGATCGGCGAGACGGGCCTTCTCGAAGAGTTCATGGGCACCGCCGACACGGCAGAGAACCGCGCGCGCTTCGTGTCCGGCATCCCGCTCGGACGCATGTCGAAACCCTCCGACATCGCCAACGCAGCGCTGTTCCTTGCCGACCCGGCCTCGCATTTCATCACCGGCATCGCCATCGAGGTCGATGGCGGACGGTGCATCTGAGGCATCCTCAAATGCTCAGCGCATCGCCGCGGATCTGATAGAGCGACAGCGCCGTCGCAACGGCGAGATTGAGGCTGTCGAGCTTCCCCGCCATCGGGATTTTGACGAGCCGCGAGCACGCGCGCGTCAGGCTGTCCGACAGTCCCGGCCCCTCGCTCCCCATGAGCAGCAGCACGGGATCTTTGTAAGCCGCGTGCCGGAAATCGTCGCGCGCATCGAGATGCAGCCCCACGACATCGCCCGGCCATGACGCACGCCACGCGAGAAACTCCTCGCGCGAAACTTTCGCGAGCGGCATGTCGAACACCGATCCCATCGTCGCGCGCACCGCTTCGCGCGAATAGGGATCGCAGGTGTTGCCGATCAGGATGATCCCCTTGGCGCCGACGGCGTCCGCCGTGCGGATGATGGTGCCGAGATTTCCGGGATCGCGGATCTCCTCGAGCGCGAGCCAGGTGTCCGCACGCGCGGGCCGCTCCGGCAGCTCCACCCACCGCTGCTGAAATACGCCGATCATGGACTGCGGATTGTCCTTCGAGGACAGCTTCGACAGCACGGCTTGTGAAACTTCGAGCACGTCGGCGCCCGCTTCGAGCGCCCATGCAATCAAGAGGCGCGCAACGAGGCTCGACGCCGACCCGGCCTGATAGACGATCGTCTGCGGCACGAACTCGGCGCTCCGCGCCGTCTCCAGGATCGACGTGCCCTCTGCCACGAACAGCCCCGTCTCGCGCCGCTCCTTGCGCATGTCGAGCGCACGGATCGCCTTGATCCGATCGTTCGTAAGGCTCGTGATGACACGCGGCGCGCGGGCCTGCTGCGGACGAGGCGAAGGGGGAGGAGTCTGACGTGGGCGCGCCTTGCTCTTGCTCATGATGTCCACCGCACGAAGAGCGAGGTCGGAACCGCGGGCCGCTGGGGCTCGCCACGGACGGCCAGCGCAAGCTCGCCGGTGTCGAAGTGCCCGCCGCGCCCGCGGAGCACATCGGCCGTAAGCTGCTCGAAGGCCAGGGCAGACGCGCGGATGGCATAGACGGTGAGGATCAGCGCCGAACGGTCCGGCGCGAGCAGGGAAACGATCGTCTTCATGAGATCCGGCAGGCCCTGGAACAGGTCCCACACCTCGCCGCCGGGCCCGCGCCCGAACTTCGGCGGGTCGACGAGAATGACATGATACGTCCGCCCGCGCCGCGCTTCGCGCGCCACGAACTTGGCAGCGTCATCCAGGATCCAGCGGATCGGCGCATCGCCAAGAGCGGAGGCGGCTTGATTGTCCTTCGCCCACTGGATCGCGGCTTTCGAAGCGTCTACGTGGGTGACTTCCGCACCGGCCCGCGCGGCGAGGAGCGACGCCGCACCGGTGTAGGCGAAAAGGTTCAGCACGCGCGGCCGCTCGCCTTCCACACGCGCAATCTCCCCAAGCATCCACTCCCAGTGCGGAAGCTGCTCCGGAAAGAGCCCGAGGTGCCAGAGCCCGCGAAGACGGCACGTGAGCGTCACGTCGCGCACGGAAACGGGCCAGCTCTCCGGCACGCGCTTGTCGAGCCGCCACTTGCCCTTTTCCTCGTCGTCGCCGGACGCGGAGAAAACGCCATGCGCCGCGCCCCATGCCTCTGCGCCGAGCGAGCGCCGCCACAGCGCCTGCGGCTCGGGCCGGTCCACGACGATGCTGCCGAAGCGCTCGAGCTTTCGTCCCGCCCCGCTGTCGATCAGCGCGTAGCCCGCGGGGCCCTCGGTGCGAATAAGGCTGAGGCTTCCCGCACGCCCGGCGGCGACGGCGCCCACGCCCTCCGGACCTGCCGCCTCGCCGGCGCGCGCGATCGAGGGGGCTGCCCGCGTCCCGGACCCGTACCGAACCCCGCTCAAGGCCCTGCATCCCGTGTCGCGGCGATGATGTCGAGAATATCCTGGCCCGACGCGTCGAGCGGCAGCCGCATGAAGTCGGCTGAGCGCTTCAGAGCGTCGTCGAGCTGGCGATGGAACGCATCGCGGTCGATCTCGATCGTTCCGAACTGGCGCAGATGATCCGTGACGAACTGCGTATCGAGCATCGTAAATCCACCCGCGATGAGACGGCCGGCCAGATGCACCAGCGCGATTTTCGAGGCGTCTCTCGCGTAGGAGAACATGCTCTCGCCGAAGAACGCGCCACCCAGCGCCACGCCGTAAAGCCCGCCGACGAGGCGATCCCCATCCCACACCTCGACCGTGTGGCAATGGCCGAGCCGGAACAGATCCCGGTAAAGCCCCCGGATCCGGCCGTTGATCCAGGTCGAGCGCCGCCCGGCCCGCTCGGCCGCGCAACCCTCGATCACGCCCTCGTAGTCGGTATCGATGGTGACGCGCATCACGCCCGCGCGCACCGTCTTCGCGAGCCGGCGCGGCACGTGCACGTCCTCGAGCGGCAGAATGCCCCGATGCTGCGGCTCGATCCAATAGAGCGCCGGATCGTCCGCGCTTTCGGCCATGGGAAAGATTCCGCAGCTATAGGCCTTGAGCAGGACCTGCGGCGTAATCTCGATCATGATGTCGTCGCGTGACGCCATCAAAGCTCCCAGAAGAACCGCGAGCGCCGGCCCTTCCGGCGCACGCGAGTCTGATATTAGGACTTTCCGAGATATTTTTCGAGCCAGTGGATGTCGTAAGCCCCGTTCGCAATGTCGGGCTGGCGGATCAGCTCGTTAAACAGCGGGATGGTCGTCTCGATCCCGTCGATCACGAATTCGGAAAGCGCGCGCCTGAGCCGCATCAGGCATTCGTTACGGTTTTTGCCGTGCACGATCAGCTTGCCGATGAGGCTGTCGTAGAACGGCGGGATCCGGTAGCCCTGATACACGCCGCTGTCGACACGCACGCCAAGCCCGCCCGGCGGATGCCAATACGTGATCTGCCCCGGCGAGGGCCGGAACGTGCGCGGGTTCTCGGCATTGATCCGGCATTCGATGGCGTGCCCGGAGAACGTGATGTCCTCCTGCTTGAAACTGAGGTGCCCGCCCGAGGCCACACGAATCTGCTCGAGAACGAGATCGATGCCCGTGATCTGCTCCGTCACCGGATGCTCGACCTGAAGGCGCGTATTCATCTCGATGAAATAGAACTCGCCGTCCTCGTACAGGAACTCCACCGTGCCTGCGCCGCGATACTTGATCTCGCGCATCGCGTTGGCGACGACCTCGCCGATCCGCTGGCGCGCCTCGGCATTGAGCGCGGGCGAGGGGCTCTCTTCCAGGATCTTCTGGTGGCGTCGCTGCAGCGAGCAGTCGCGCTCGCCGAGATGCACCGCGTTGCCCTTGCCGTCGCCGAACACCTGGATTTCGATGTGCCGCGGCTTTTGCAGGTACTTCTCGATATAGACGGAATCGTTGCCGAACGCGGCCTTCGCCTCCGAGCGCGCCGTCGCGAGCGCAACGCCGAGATCGGCCGCGGTGTGCGCGACCTTCATGCCGCGCCCGCCGCCGCCGGCCGTCGCCTTGATCAGCACGGGAAAGCCCATCTCCTTGGCGATCTTCATCGCCTGGGCCTCGCTGCGCACCTCGCCGTCCGATCCCGGCACGACGGGAATGCCGAGCCTCTTGGCCGTTTCCTTGGCCTGGATCTTGTCGCCCATGATCCGGATGTGCTCGGACGTGGGCCCGATGAACGTGATCGAATGCTCTTCCAGGATCTCCGCGAAGCGGGCGTTCTCGGAGAGGAACCCGTAGCCGGGATGCACCGCGTCCGCGCCGGTGATCTCGCACGCGGCGAGCAGGCGGGGAATGTTGAGATAGCTGTCGGACGCCGGCGGCGAGCCGATGCAGACGCTCTCGTCGGCGAGGCGAACGTGCATGGCATCCGCATCCGCCGTCGAATGAACGGCGACGGTGGCGATGCCGAGCTCCTTGCACGCGCGCTGGATGCGCAGCGCGATCTCACCCCGGTTGGCAATCAGAACTTTGTCGAACATTCGTTTTTCTTGGGCCAAGGCCATCCGGGCCAGAGGGCGATTGACGGGACTGAGCCCTACGCCGCCGTGCCCGCCGCCAGGTTCCCCGTCTCCCTTATTCGATGATCACGAGCGGCTCGCCGAACTCCACGGGCTGCCCGTTCTCGAACAGGATGGCCGTGACGGAGCCCGCGCGGGGCGCGGGGATCTGGTTCATGGTCTTCATCGCCTCGATGATGAGAAGCGTGTCGCCCTGCTGCACGCGGCTGCCGACTTCGATGAAAGGCCCAGCCTTGGGATCGGGCGAGCGATAGGCGGTGCCGACCATCGGAGACTTGACGGCGCCCGGGTGCTTCGCCGGATCGTTGCCTGCGGGCGCCGCCGGAGCGGCTGTACCTGCGGGAAGCGGCGGCGCGACCGGGGCCTGGAACTGCGGCGCGGCCGGCGCGACGGCGGCCGCAACCGTGAGCGAGCGCGCAACCCGGATCTTGAGACCGCTCTTCTCGATCTCGATCTCCGAGAGCCCCGTGTCGTTCAAAAGCTCCGCCAGCTCGCGGATCAGCCGCTGCTCGCTGCTTGGTTTTTCGGCTTCGTCTTTCGCCGTCATGCGCGCTAGCCCCTTCCCTTTCGGCTTCTTATCGCTGTCTTTCGTTTTGTGTTTCGGTTTCACGAGATGCTCATGCCGTGAGGTTGGCCATGGCGTCGAGCGCAAGCTCGTAGCCCTGTGCGCCAAGCCCGCAAATCACGCCCTTGGCCGCGAGCGAAACGTAAGACCGATGCCGGAATTCCTCCCGGCGGAAAATATTCGAGAGATGCACCTCGATCACCGGCAGCTCGGCGGCGTTGAGCGCGTCGAGAATGCCGATCGAGGAATGCGTGAGCGAGCCGGC
>DAOMQQ010000008.1:0-37990 GCA_035445405.1 Hyphomicrobium sp. | reverse complement strand
TTATGATCGGCGCGTCGGCGTTTCTCTTTTTCTATGCCATGCGGCCGTTCGACCAACTCCGCATGGCGCTCGGCACGGTCCGGTTGGGCCAATCGCCAACGCTCGGAGGATCCTTTCCGACGGAAGTGCAACCGCTGGTGGACGATCTCAACGCGCTGCTCAGATCCACCGCAGAGCTTATTCGGCGCGCCAGAATTCAGGCCGGGAACGTGGCTCACGGCCTCAAGACGCCGCTTGCGGTGCTCACCGACGAGGCTGATCGCCTCGAGGAGCAAGGGCTCGACAGGTCGGCGGCGACGATCCTCGATCAGTGCCGAAAGATGCAAAAGCACATCGACTACCAGATCACCCGCGCGCGGGCCGTGGCCATGCGCGACACGCCGGGGATGGTCGCCTCCGTTCACAAAGCGGCATCGGAGGTTGCGAGCGCATTGAGCAGGCTTCACAACGCACGCTCAATCTCGATCGAGAACAACATCCCGGTCTCGCTTAATGTGGCATGCGACGCACAGGATCTGAACGAGATGCTTGCAAACCTCGTCGACAACGCGTGCAAGCACGCCAGCAAGCACGTGCTCATTTCGTTGTCGGAGCCGTCGAGCAGAACACGCGTCGCCATTGCGGTAGAGGACGACGGAGGCGGATTACCACCGGAAGCCTACGAGGTCGTATTCAACGTGGGCGAGCGTTGGGACAGTCAGAAGCCGGGCTCCGGCCTGGGGCTGGCAATCGTGCGTGACCTCGCGAAGCTTTACGGCGGAGACGTGAAGCTCGGCAAGTCCGCCTTCGGGGGCCTCGCCGTGTATCTCGAGCTGCCTGGTGCCGCTGTGCCTCCTCCCGGGCAGCTGCAACGCGAAAAGCCTACCGGGAGCCGTTTTTAATGCGATACTACGAGCACAATCACCTTATCGCTCAGTATTGGACCGTCCCACTTGCTTGGGCATTCAAAAATCGAGAGCACCGTGCGCTATCTCGGCATTGATGTCGACGACGCGATCGAGATCACTGAGAAGATCGGTATGTGACGCAATACCCCAATAAGCAGACGTCGTCGGCGACGGTCTTGACCTCGCCGATCATGGGAGGCCGATGGCCGCTATTGGGACGACGCTGCCAAAGCGTGCTCGCAGCAACGGGCCACGAGCGGTTGTGCTGGTCTGCGATGCGCGATCACTATTGCGCGCCTTTTCTTTAACTCTCGACCAGGTTGGCACGGGCAAAGTTGATGGCTCGCGCCGCCACAAATCGCAGGCCGTCATTCTGCGCTTTGAACGGGGTGTTGGATTGGGAAAGGGGATGCCGAGTGTAGGATCATCAATCGCCTCACTGAGGACGAAAGTTACAGGCGCGTATGAAGGAAAACCAACACCCCTATGCCAGGGCGCCGCAAGTGATCGACGCGATGGCCCCTAGCGCTTTCGCGTTTAGCGGCAGCTTGTCGGACCATAGCGATCCAGTGCCGCTGCGACGACGCCCCGTCCCAATTACAGACATCACCGCAACCGCAGGCGCTCCCCGCAATTGCAGACCAAGTCTGCTCATAAGAGGAATTCTGCCGATAGATGCAATCTTCTTGGCTGCCTCTGGAGCTCAGTTTTTATTGCCCAGACGTGGATCGCGGAACGGGATGCGGTAGCCGCCGGCCCAACGGTCAGTTCATCGCGGCGATCGAACCGTTGAGGACGGTCGCGAACGATACCCAAGCCAGATATGGGACGAAGAGCGCAGCTGCTAGGCGGTCGTACTTCCGTGCCTGGACGATGAAGGCGACGATCGTTGCGAGCATGCAGACGATGAGGGCAAAAGCGAGCCACGGCGCGTTCAGTCCAAAGAATGCGGGGGACCAGAACCAGTTCAATATCATCTGCGCGATCCACAACCACATTGCAGTCGAGCTTGGCGCTGCGCGCCAGATCCGCCAACCTGCTAGCGCGATAAGCATATAGAGCACTGTCCAGACGGGGCCGAAGACCCAGCCAGGAGGATTGAAACTCGGTTTAGCCAAGCTCGCATACCACGGCCCCGGCTGCGTGATGTAGCCGATGAGCATGCTGATCGCGACGACTGCGATAATGAACAGGGCTGCTGCAATCGGTCGGGCGTCTCGGGTATTATCTGTCATCACATCCTGGCCGATCTCGATTAGTTGCGAGGGGCCGTATTCTTGCGGCCCCTCGCCCTACTGCAACAAACGCTTCCAGTTATCGCCGATCGGCAGCAAGTGCGATGGCCTGCAAGACCGCCGAAAGTCCGACGAGCGTGTAGACAATCCGCGAGAGCGTAGAACCGGCCCAGAAAATGGAAGCCACGAGGTCGAAGTTAAATACTCCCACTAAACCCCAGTTCAGTCCCCCGACGATGAGGAGCGCTAGGGTGATGCCGTTCAATGCTTTCATGGTGTCTCCTCAGAAACGAAGCTGCCGTCACTGCTTCAACCGATCAGCCCTTGGGCGGCAGGATGACCTGGTCGATGACGTGGATCACGCCGTTGCTCGCCGTGATGTCGGTGGAGGTCACGTTCGCTTCGTTGACCTTCACGCTCTCGCCTTCGACCTTGATGTCAACATTCTTGCCGTTGACCGTTTTGGCTTCGTTGAGCTTGACGACATCCGACGCCATCGCCTGGCCAGGCACGACGTGATAGGTCAGGATGTCAACGAGCTGCTGCTTGTTCTCCGGCTTGAGTAGGTTCTCAACGGTGCCGGCGGGCAGCTTTGCGAATGCTGCGTCCGTCGGTGCAAACACCGTGAACGGACCCTTGCCCTGCAGCGTGGATACGAGATCGGCTGCCTTCAAAGCGGCAGTCAGGGTTTTGAAATCCCCCGCGCCTGTTGCAGTGGCGACGATGTCTTTTTCGGAGGCGTGGACCGGCGCAAAGGCGACCAAGCCGAGAAAGGCGCCTGCAAGAATACTGTTCAGTCTCATCATGAACTCCTCGATGTTTAAAAGCGCTCGCATCTAGGAAGGCGAGCGCGCTTTCATCTAGGGACAAAAAATTTTCATACCACTCACATTATCGTGAGAATAAACTATTTTATCTTGACATGAAATTTGCGGTCGTCTTCTTGTCTGGAGGTGAAAAAAGGACGTCAATTCATGTCGGACACTCTCTCGGCAGAACTTTCCTCCTATCGGATCGGACCGCGGATCAAGTCCTTGCGGACGAAGAAGCAGATGGGTCTGGTCCAACTGGGAGAGCACAGCGGTTTATCGACTGCCATGTTGTCCAAGATCGAGCGGGGCCAGCTGTTTCCGACACTGCCGACACTGCTGCGGATCGCGCTGGTGTTTGGCGTAGGGCTCGATTTTTTCTTCGATCGGACCGGCCCAAGGATCGCGATCACCCGGAAGAATGAACGGTTGCGTCTGCCCATCCCGGCTGGCGCGCCTTCGGCAGCATATTTTTTCGAGAGCCTCGATTATCCTCTGCCTGACCGGCGGATGGATGCCTTTCTGGCGGAGTTTCCGGCGGGGGGCTCGCCATCAGAAGCGCACCAGCACGGAGCCGAAGAACTGATCTACGTGCTCGAAGGCGCACTAAACGTGACTGTTGAAGGACAACTGACAACACTCGCTGCCGGCGATGCCATGACGTTCGGTTCCAGCGTGCCCCACAGTTATCAATCGGCCGACAAGCGGAGATGTACTGCGATCATTGTCGCGGTCCCCTGATGGACGCGCTCGGCAAGGGTCGTGAGCTGAGCCCGTTCCCTATATCGTGGTCGCGGCTGGTCTCGATGTACGCGAAGCTCGGCGGAGTGGTCTTTGCGATCAACGCACCGGTCAAGCTGGCGACGTCCGCTACGGGTCATCAGCGACGGTCGGCAGGCGCAAATTGATGGCAGCTGTGCGCCAGCTAGCGGACGTAACGTCCCAGATCCGCCCGCGCGACCGGGAACGCCGACGATGTCAGCTATTGGGACGAACCGTCAACTGGACCGCTCGCAGCGTCGCTGCGAGCGGAGTGTGGTCTATCGGCGGCCGTACTCAGAAGTGGAACCGTAGGTGATAGCTTCCACCCAGGATCTTAAATCCTCCTCCCGGTAAAGCACCCGCGCGCGGATGCCACGGCCCGCTTTCAGGAACTTCGGCCCTGCCCCTTCGACGCGCATGCGCTCAAGCGTCCGCGGCGACAGACGCAGGAAGGCAGCAGCCTCTTTCGTATCGAGGTAGGCAACCGCGTTCGTGTTCGTAACGTCCGACATGATGGTCTCCTCCTCAGCACTGACGCGAATGCTGGCGATCGAGCCGTTGGCGATCGCGCTCCTGCACGCGTTCGGCCAGCTTGCGCAGCTCGCGTGCCTCGATGCGGCGGTTGAGCTCATTACCGAAGGCCCACACCGCCTTGCTTTCGCGCGTGAGCGGGCGGCCAAGATTATCCTCCGCCGGCGCTGGTGTAGGCTGATGGACGCGCTCAATGCGCTCAAAAGTGCGCCGGTCCCAGTCCGAGCTCATTCGCTCGCGTAACTGCCTGCGCTCATCCTGTGTCAGCGGCTTTATACTCCCGAGCTTACCGAACATCCGGTCGTCGAACATCGTAGTTCCTCCTCTTGCTCTCAGGATCGGTCGTGCGTGCGCTCGAACACCACACGCAAAGGCTCTCTTACTTGCCCTCTTCTGCGATCGGACAGCCCGACGACGGCGCGCTTCTGCTGATCTGCCGCCTGGCGGATGCGGGCGATGAGCTGTTCTTGACGTTGTCGCGCCGCGCGCTCAGCCGCGTGGCGCAACAACACCCCGTCAAACGCGTCGCTGCCGATCCTCGAAACTTTGAGCTCCTTTTTGAGCGACGCGCGCTCGTTCATGAGCCGCTTGATCTCTCGCCCAATCCGAGCCTGGTAGAGGTCGCGGAAAAGGCACTCGGCCCTGTTGATGCGCACAATGGCCCTCTCCGCGATTTGGCGAATGCGGGTGATTTCCTCCGGCCCGCGCGCCCGTCGTATCAGATCTCGATCGCTCCCCTCGCGGAAAGCGTGCCGCAGTCGGTCCTTGAGATGAGGGCGGAAGGAATCCATGCTCGTCCCTCAACGATGATAAAACCCGATCAGCGGACAGAGGCCGTCTGCGGGACGACGCTCGTGCAGCCCCCACGGCGCCCAATACGTGCAGTGGGTATAATGAGGGCCGGCAGCGGTCTCGTGGTAGGTGTAGAAAATCCGCAAGTGCGGCAGACCAACCATGAGATAGACGAGGCCCGCCGCAAGCGGCCAGACGATCCACTGGGTGTGACGCAGCGACAGAATGCGGAAACGCCTGATCGTGGACGTGTCTTGCCGCACCGGACGCAGAACGCGGACAACGTTGCGGTGGCTCATGACGGCTCTCCATAGGTGATGTGAACGATCGGCGCAGGGGGCAGGCTGGCCGCTTCCAACGGATTGGCATCGAGCATATCGCAGATGGGCGCGACTTCGTTCTGGTAGAGCTTGCGCGCACGAATGGGCTTCAGGCCGTCGCAGAAGATGATCTGCTCGTGGCGCGGCAGCGCCAGCACCTCCTCCGGCGACATCAGCGGACGACCCTGATCGCTGAACGAGGTTGAGAGCTGCTCCTCGCGCCCGTTATGGCCGTAGCTCGCCACCACATGATGCGTCCGACCCAAGGCGTCGCTGACGCGCTTGCCTTCGTCAAAGGTGCTGACGCCCATGACCTGCTTGATGGCCGTGAGGGCATCAATGGTGCGGGCCGCCTTGTCAGAGAACTGACGCTCGATCTCGCTTTCCGCCTGCGCAACCATCAGCACGCGCGATCCGAATTGGCGGACGATGGTCAGATCCTCGACCAAGCCTGCGACGGGCGCATTGGTGAACTCGTCTATGATGAACTCGACCCGATGTCCCGGCCGCTTGGCCGCGTGCAGGAAAGCCGCCAGGTGCAGGATGTAGTGAGCGCGCGTATCGCGCAGGTGCTGCAGTCCCGCCACCAGAAACACCACGATCTGGCGGGCGCGGATCTCTTCGTGTCGGAGAGTGGGCTCACTCCCCGCTTCCCATAGAAGACCGCCCTCCTCGTAGACCTCGAGCCGCTGCAGGGCAGTGGTGCGGAAGTCGGAGAAATGCTGCGGGTTCTCGCTGCGCTTCTCCATCAGACGGCGCGCAAGCTGACCGAGGGCACTGTCGTGGTCTGCAACCGCATCAAACGCGGCCTCCAATAGATCATCGGAGCCGAGAACGTGGCCGGCCGCAGACGGCGTGCACTCCTCGGTACAGAAGCGGGCCAGATATTCGATGACGAAGCGCAGGAGATCGCGCGGACCGTCTCTGAAGTATTTGTTGCGCGCATCCCCCTCCGGCTCAGGCTCAAGCGTCAAGGCAACCAGGCGCACAAGCGAGGGCAGCTCAGGACTGTCTTGTGCCGCAGCGACCACAATAAGACCGAAGGGATTAAGGCGCGTCTCCGGCTGCAAGCGCAATAAGCCGGTGTCGTCGATGACCGCAACTTCGATGCCTGCCCGCCGCAGCGCATTAGCGCATTGACCGGCAAGCTCGCCCTTGATGTCGAAAATCACCATCGACGGGCGGTCCGGCGACAGGGCTTGATGCATGATCGCTGTGACCACGGCGCCAATCGTCTTGCCCGCGCCGCTGGTGGCAATCACCTTGCTGTGCACCGGACGCAGGCGGTGCGGCTCGAAGAGCGCGCGTCCCGTGAATGTCAGTCCCAGAGGACGGCCGACACCGTCGAACATGCCGGCCGCTTCCATTTCCTCTTCACTCGCCCATCGCGCCACGTGAAGACCCGCACCTTGGGTGCGAAACACATGCAGGCGCCGTCGGATATCGGCCTCGCGGACGAAGCTGCGTGCCGCAGCGATGCTCGAGATAGCGGCAAAACCGACGAACCCGTAGCCCATGACGCGCGCCATCGGATCGTGTGCAGCCAGCAAGGAAAAGGCCAGCAGTCCGCATACAAGGACAGAAAGACAGCTTTTGTTGAAGGCTTGCAGCGACGTCCTCTGTTCCGGTTCCATGCTCACCTCCCCTCGTGAAGGTCGCGCCTGATTCCGTCGCGTGCGCCCGCCTGCGCCTCGCGGATGGCGGCGCGCATGGCTTCGAGCCGCCACAGCGGCCCCCAGACGTAACCGGTCTCGGTGCCCCGCCAGCTCGAACCGCTCACCTGCATGGTTCCCACTTGCGAGGCCGCATAGACGCCAAGGCCCGAGGCGAGCAGCACGCCGGCGATCTCCGACAGATAGAGAATGTGATGCAGAAGAAGCGTCGCGAGGGTGGCCCCGGCCGCAAGGCCGCAGGCACTCCAGAAGGGCATGCGCGAGACTTCGACCGCCGTGATGCTGCGTGTGTCGAAATCCTTGCGCGGAGTCTCGACACGATCCGAAGTCACGGCCCACCGCCCGCAGCGATAGAATTCCGTCATGATTGCACCCCGCACTGTGAAACGATCTCCGGACGGCGCATGGCGCCCTGCCAATCAGTAATTGGAAAATCACTGACAAAGCCGAGCGAGCCGACATGCCAGGCGACGCCCGATCGCCCTTCGGAGCTGTTGATCACCGCCCGCGCCCGGCAGGTGCACACGTCGCCGGAGGCTTCCGCATTTCGCGCGCCCGCCTGGCGCAGACGCGTCACCATGTCGTCGTACTGGGCACGCGCCGCGTCCGCCTGCGCACGCAGCGGCGCTGTCAAGGTGTGCCCCCAGGACTCGAATTGCTGGCCGTAATGGCGCATGTAGGCGCCTCCGCCCGGATGGCCGCCGACAAGCATGTTCATGGCGTTACGCAGAGCCTGCCCGCCGTCAGGTGTTTCAGCCGGCTTGGGTACGGCGGCGATGGCAGCTTCGGTGCTCTCGTCCGCCGTACTCTTGAGCGTGGCCGTACAGCGCGCGATCTCGCCGCCCTTGATGACCAGCCGCTCGGCAATGGTCGGTGCCGCAACATAGGCGCCGGCAATCCAGACAATGGCCGCCCCGGCAAGCACCCCCGCGCTGCCGGCCAGTCGTGTTACATCGATCATGAGGTCGCTCCAGCTTGACCGTCCCCGTCCGCTCGGGAACTGCTCAGAATCCTAGCTGCTGGACGCTTCCCCTGATTACCGGGTCATTCTCCTTTTACGGTCCATTGGCTCACCTCTTACTTGCGCAAAAAGTGAATCGGCGACACTCTTGGAAACGCGACAAGCTGGGGGAACGCGATGCGAGGACGGGCCGACCCAGCGCTGAAGAAGGCGCTACGGACATTGCGCAATCGGGATAAGGAACGCTGGAACGCCAATAATATTCGTAATCTGATCAACAAGCATCCGGATCGCTACGGCAGTCCTGCCGGCATCTCCTACAATGCCATCTGTCACGCTATGAGCGGCCGGCCCATCAGCCAGCACACGCGCGAGGTGCTCACTGCCTTCATCCGGTCACAGGATCGCACGCTTCTGCCCTACACTTTACCCGAGTGCGATCTTGACCTTGCCCTCTTCTACGGCACCAACGGCCCGAAGATGGCCAAGAGCGCGCTCGACATCGAAGGCCATTATCAGGCCTATGCCCATTCCCACACGCACGGCAGGTACATGCGCCTCGGACGCGTGTCTTTGCGCTTCCAAAATGATCCCGAAAAACCCCGCCTCTTCATCGAGGAAGAGCAATACCGTCCCGAGATCGGCAGCCTGCCGGAAGTGCGGCTACTCTGGGAGGGCTATGCCACCGCTCGCGGCGGCAGATCCTACTTCGCCGTCATGCGCGCGCGCCAGGACCTGGAGGACGGCATGGCCATGATGTGCATGATCGAAAAACAAATCTCAGGCGCGCACGGCATCAATCGTGCGCGCATGTACACACTACAGTACGAACCCGAGCTCGGCCAGTATCTGCGCTCGACGAGCCTGCTCGTGCGTGTGCCCGCGTCGCGGCGCGATAAGATCAAGTACGACTTCGTGCCCCTCCTGGAATTCGACGACGACACCATCATCAAGGATCTTTGGCTCGAGCCCGTCATCCAGCAGCTCATGATCGACGAACAGACACGAAGAAATGTCGCCGGTGTGCGTCGGCGCAAACGTCCTGCACGACGAACCGCGCTTACGCCCCGTCTTGCCGGGAAGAGCAAGGCCTGATCATCACAACGCCGCGCGGGCATGCAATCGACGCCGGCGTTTCTCGCCGCCGAGACGTTGCCCGGTATTGGCGGTGTTCGGCATGTGGGCTTGTCGTGCCCGACGACCTTATCCCTCCTGATTGCAGACCGAGCTGATTGCCGTCAGCGTCGTGGGCCTCGCACATCTCTCCCGACCGCGCAGAGCGCTCGCGCAAGCAAGCCCAAACAGGGGCACGCCACGCCGGCCCGAGGCCGGGGCGTGCCAGCCCGTTCGTTTTGCTGGCGCGTCGGGAGCTGCCGATGTGCGCCAAAGGCCTCACGACGGCAATCAGGCCGTCGCAACAGAAAAAAGAAAGGTTCTCATCATGAGCACTCCCAGCAAATCCCTGCCAACTCACCGCGTCTCCTTCTCGGCCGTCATCGGTCACGACGAGGCCGGCGAGAAACTCTCAAAACCCGTCGAGTGCGGCACCGTCTGGGCCCGCAAGTCCGGCAAGGGCGCGATCATGCGCCTCGATGTCGTGCCCGAAGGCTTCGGACGCGCCGGCGCCGGCGTCATCTTCCTCAATCCCGTCACGAAAAACGATCGGGGGTTCGCATGAGCCTCGATCACCAACAGATCAGCACGGCCCGCCGCCTTCCCGGCGGGCCCCGGATCGCCCCACAGCGAGCGCCCAACGAGTATTATCCGACGCCGCCCGCCGCCACGCGCGCCTTCCTCGATGCCGAACGCTTTGACGGCTCCATCTGGGAATGCGCCTGCGGTGAAGGTTGGATGGCCAAGGAGATCGCGCGCGCCGGCTACGATGTCTTTGCCTCCGATATTGCCGACTATGGCTACGGCAAAGCCGGGCTCGACTTCCTCGAGAGCGCGATCCCGCGCGGCAAACACATCGTCACCAACCCGCCCTACGGCGATGGTCTTGCCGATCGCTTCGTGCGCAAGGCCCTGGCCCTCACCGCCATCACCGACGGTAAGGTCGCCATGCTGCTCAACCTGAACTCACTGGCCCATCCCGCGCGTCATGCGAGTTGGATCAAGCGACCGCCGGCGCGCGTTTTCGTGCTCGATGACTGTATCTGCTTTCCGCAAGGCAATCCCCACGAAGCCAACCGGTGGACGCGGACGCACCGCTATTGCTGGGCCGTCTGGACCAGTGCCCCGGTCACGACCACCGAGCTCAGGTGGCTCTCGACAGCCCCCTATCAGCCACAACGGCGTGCGGCGCCCTGATCGCGCGGCGTGGCCCGCCTGTGCGTGTCGCAGGCGGGCGCCCGCGGGCCACCTCCTCTCCGGCCTTGAGCGCAAGACCGCGCACGGCGGCCGTCGTGCGCGACAGGCGCAACTCGGCCGCGAGCATCCAGAAAGCCGCATCGAACGCAGGACGCGACAGGGGCTTTGCCGCCGGCCCGCACCATTGCTCATAGGCCCGCCAGGCAGAATCCAGGGACAGTCGCCCACCGGGCGCGGGCACAATGCGCGCTACCCAAAAGGCTTCCATCGACGTCCGTGCCGCGCGCGCAGCGGGGGGCACGACTGCGGGTGTCGCGGATGGCGCCGGTTGAGGCATCCGAGGTCCCGATGATGGCGGGCCGGCCGGAATGCGCGGCGCGCTGTGATGCAGCGCCAGGTAGAGACCGAGCCCGCTCCCGACTTCGAGAAAAAGCGCCGCCAGTACGATCAGCGCCGTACGGACGCGGGGCGCGCTCTCGCCCGATAACATCGCCAGGATGTGCACCTGCGGCTCGCGCATCTCGCCCGCTCCCTTCGCCCGCAGGCGCGCAATCTCGCTGCGGATCGGCTTGAGTTGGCGTTCCCACGTCACGCGCTCACGCGCGGTCTCAAGTGCGCCGGTGAGCGAGAGGTAGCTTGTGCAATAGGCGCGCGAAGCACGCACCGTCGCCTTGGTGCAGCCAACCGATGTGGTCCAGCGCGCATCCTGGCGCAGCGCGGCGAGATCCGCCTCGATCACCGCCGGCGGGCGTTGCTCGCTCGCCGCTTCCATGCGTTGCAGCAGACGGGCCTCGTCCGCGACCGCGCGCGCGAGCAGGTCGGTCCGTGTCTCGCGTATCTGTGCGTCCCGATCGCGGATCTCCGCAGCATAGCCGAGCGCCGCAAGCAAAGAGACGACCGATAGCAGCCCCCATACCGGCACCCCTAGCACTAGGAATAGCCACCGGCGGGCCCGCCATGCGAGCACCAGGAAGAACGGCAGGCAGGCTTTCAGGATGTCGCCCGCCACGGCGGCGGCGCCGAGCGCCATCGCCGCCTCGTCCGTGTGCGCGAAACCAGCCATGAAGCGGTAGTTGAGATGCGCCGACACGCCGATCAACACAAAAGCCGCCATCACCGACAGCGCGACCAGGAGTGCCCGCATAGGCCTAGCCCTCCTCCATCGCGAGGGGACCATAGGCCGCCTCGTAGCAATCGAGCGCGAGAGCGAGCAGGCGGGCTTGGCTCAGGCCGTCGCGGCGGGCCAGGCCCGCCATGCGGTCGGCATCCTCGCGCTCGATCGACAGGTTCTTCTGCACCCGAGGTTGCCTGTCTGCCGCAGCGAGAGCTCCGAGCCGTGCTTCCAGAATGCGCCGCTCGTGCGTCGGGCCTGCGTCGGCGTGCGGCCCGGCCTCAAGGGCCAGTGCCGCCGCCATGGGCCACGCCGAAGTTTCGGCGGCGGCCTTGATCGGGCCGGAGAAGACCGGCCCGATCAAATTTTTTGCTTTACGCACAAATGCGCTTTTCATAGATTTATTTCGACCCTCTTTTGCGTTTCTGTTTTTATTTATTATTTCCGCCGTGCCATGTTTCTATAATTCTTTGCAAACTGGTTTTTGTGTCAAATGAATTGTGCTAAATCGCGCTTTTAGCGGGGTAGCCAGATAGAGGTTTGTAAACAAACCCATCTGGGCAGGGCTAAGGGGCCTTCCGCGGCCCCTTCCTGCACCGACACCCCACGGTTCAGCGCGCGGCACTGACCTGCACCCGCGCAAGATTGGATGCGAGCACACCGCGATGGCTCGAACTCGAAACAAACGACGCGATCCCTCGGCCCAGAGGGTGGCGCAACCGTCCGATCCCGAGCGGCGCTCGCAGGTGATCGCAACCCGCGTCTCGCCGCTTGAGCAACAAGCCATCCTCTCAGCCGCCGTGGCCGCACAGATGTCGCTCTCGGACTTCGTGCGCCACGCCGCGCTCGGGCGGACCGCAGCCCCGCCCCCGCGCATGGAGACGCCGCTCTTCCGGCCCACCTATCTGCCGCTGGTGCGCGAGATCAATGCCATCGGCGTCAACCTCAATCAGCTGACCCGCATCGCCAATGCCTCGGGCATCACGCCGCCCGGCCTCGACCAGGTCCTCGATGAGATCAATGGCGTGCTCGACCGGATGATGGAGCTGGAGGGTGGGCCGTGATCCCCGTCGTCACCACCGGCACCTCCTTCCGAGGCTGCGTGGCCTACATGGCCCACGACAAACGCCGCGAGGGTGCGGCCGGCACACCAACGTCGGAGCGTGTGGCCTGGACCGAAACGCGCAACCTGCCGACCGATGACGTGGACCGGGCCTGGCGCATCATGGCCTTCACCGCCACACATCAGAAAGAGCTCAAGGCGGCCGCGGGCGAACGACTGACCGGACAGCGCTGCAGGAAACCGGTCTATTCCCTCACGCTCGCCTGGAGCCCGTCACAAAAGCCATCGAAGCAGGAAATGCTGCGTGCGGTCGATGAGGCCCTCAAGACGCTCCACATGGAGGGACGCCAGGCGGTCGTCTTCTGTCATACGGACGAGCCACAGCCGCACGTGCACGCGGTCGTCAACCGCATTTGTCACCTCACCGGCCGCGCCGCCGATATCAAGCGCGACTGGATCAAACTCTCCAAATGGGCCGAACGCTATGAGCGTGAGACCGGACACATCCTCTGTGAGCTGCGCGTCAATCACAACGCCCGGCGCGCCGCCGGAGAATATGTCAAGAACGACAACCTCACCCGGCGCGAATACGAGATCGTGCGCCTCTATATGGAAAAGTCGCCCGAGCAGATCCGCACCGAACGCTCCCTCCAGCAGACCGCCGACCGCCTGCAATTGCAATCCCGCCTCGCCTATCGGCGCCAGCTGTTCGAAGTAAAGCTCGCGGAACTTTATGGCACCGCGCGGGATACCGTTGCCCGGCAGATCTCAACGCTCCAGGGACAACGCGATCTCAAGGGGCTGTTTGCCGCCATCGTGCGCTTCAAGCGGCGCCTTACGGGCGAGACCGCGCGCCAGGAGCGGCGCATAGCCGATCTCAAGAAAACACTGGCCAATCTCGATATGCGCATCAGCGAGCAGCGCGCGACCTTCGAACGCCAGCACAGTACTGAGACGACCAAGCTCACCCACCGCCATCGCGTCGAGCGCGAGCGCGACGAACGTCTGATCGCCCACGCCCGCAGTCGCTCGGAACGCGAGCGCATGGGCCTCAAGGCGCGGCTCAACTTCAAGATTCGGGGGGATCATGCGCAGACCTACGTGCCGCGCGAGGAGCACCGGGAGATCTTGAGCCGCGATCTCACCGAGGCCGGTACGGATAAACCCCAACGGAAGTGGAGCCGGCGCGAAGGACGCGGCGCGCACCGTACCGTTGGCCGGGCCCGCCCGCAGGACCGGCGGCGCGAGCGTGATTAGTGCAACCGGCCGCGGCGTTTGCCTTTGCCCGCGCTCTTCGCGAGCTCGCGACGGATCTCGCCGGGAAGACGTTCAAGGGCGTCGGCCATCGCCTCGGTGCTCATGTTGGTCTTGCCCATTCCGGCCAGGCGCCGGCGTTCGGTCGCACTCCACGCCTCCCCTGCCCGCCGCGGCCGGCCGTCCGCAATGCGGGCCAGGTCGGCCGCATCAGCCTTTTCACCCGCCATGGCCTCAAGCGCGCTGTTGAGGGCGCGCCGGGTCGCGCGGCGCTCGACGGCACCGCCCACCGCCTGGGCATTGAGCAGCTCCATGCCGCGTGAGATCATCAGCTCGATCCAGAAGATCTCCGCCCTCAGGGCGGCGTCTACGCTCTCACAGCGCTCCAGCACCACCAGAAGCGGCAGGAATCCGGCCAGGCGGATCTGGCGGACGACCAAGCCCGAGAGCTGATCGGTGCCCTCGATATGCTCGGCCCGCCGGCGCGCCAGATCCGAGGTCTGGCCGATGTAAAAGATCCCGTCCGAACGCGGGTCGATGAGGGCATAGACGCAATGCTTCACCGGAGAAGTGTAACCGCATTGAATACACGGGGACAAATGCTTTTATTCCGTTGACGGACTGATGGGTGGGCGACACCATCGGGGCCGTGGTTTCACGTGTTTCAGATGACGGCAACTCCGTCGCTGCCCCGGCCCTGCCCTCACGCGCGCAGGATCTTCAGTACGACCTCTTCACGCGCTTCTTCGGCAAGCCGGAAAACCTCTCCAATACCATCGAACTCTGGGATGCGCTCCCGAAGTACAGCTTTACCGCCCGCATGCAGGCGCTGCTTCGCGATGCGACAGGCCGCCTGCCGCTCTATCAGCGCGTGTTCGATTACCGGCCCGCACCCAAGGCCGAGAACCCGACGCTCTCCTGCACCTTGAGCCTGCAGCCCGCAAGCCTCCTCATCGACGGCAAGCGTGTCGACTTCTACCCTTCGACCGATGAGGAGCTCATCGAGGAGGTGCTGAAGAAGATCTTTACCGATCAGGCCTGCGGCCATCACGACAGCCGGCGCGGCGAGAGCTGGGTGCGTTTCACTTTGCATATGATCCGTACCGAACTCGCCCGGCGCGGACGCACGCGCTCGATCGCCGAAATCAAGCAATCGCTCGAAATCCTCTCCAAGACCGTTGTCGACGTCACGCTCGAAGGCCGAGGCGCCAAGCGTGCCGTCTACACCAATGCCATTCTGAGCGATCTCACCCGCGTCACCCGCCATGATCTGGCCGAAGATCCGAAAGCCATGTGGACGGCGCGTCTGCCGGCCCTGTTGAGTGCCAGCATCAATGCCCTCTCCTACCGGCAGTTCAATTACGCCGTGCTCATGAGCCTCAAGTCCCCGCTTGCGCGATGGCTGCACAAACGGCTCAGTCACGAGTACACCAATGCTCACCTCACGCATCCCTACCGCATTCTCTATTCCACCATCGATCGCGACTCGGGCCTGCTGCACAATTGCCGGACGAGCGCCAACCTCAAAGGTATCGAGCGGGCGCTCGACGAACTGATCGACCATCGTGTTCTGCTCGGCGCCGACAGCGAGCGGCGCATGGACGGCGCGACCATCAGCGACGTGCTCTTCACACTGACGCCGCACGTGGACTTCGTGAGCGACATCAAGGCCGCCAACGCCCGCGCCAATGAGGCGCGCACGACGCTCGACAGCACCTCCAAGACCAGATGTCTCGCAAGCTGAGGCGGAAGGTGAAGCGTGCAGCCTGCAGGAGGCGCAGCGTGCAACGGCCGGAAGGCGGAGCGTGCAGTCCCCTTCCCGGCCCCCATGACAGCAAACTTATCAACAGGACACGCGGAAGGTTGAGCGTGCAGCGCGCCCGTATCGCGGAAGGCGGAACGTGCAACAGAGGGGATCTCGATGCTGGGGGCGACCGCTGTTGCAGGAGGTGGAGCGCGCAGCATGTTGCGCGATGGAAGGCGGAGCGTGCAGGCCGCGGACGTCAAACGCACGCAGGCCAAGGCGCGACTCGACAGACCGGACGCCGTATCCTTTCCCTATTCTTATCCCTTCTGTTCCCGAAAGCGTCTGATGAGAGCCTCGCTGTCGCTCGGCTGAATTGGACGGGACCGCACAAGCGGTCCCGACGTGTTGATCCCCTCACCCTCCGCGCGCTGAAGCGCGCTGCGCCGCACCTCACAATCGCATCGGCCGATGGGCCGATACCCTTTGGTCTTGAACCGCAAACGGCAGGTTCAGCATCACAAGGACCGAAATCCGGTGCCTGCCATCTCGATCGCGACATTTGCTCGGCGGGACGAGCAAGCGGCCTGTTGGAAGCCAAACCGGCGACGTAAGAGCAGGCCGAGAGATGGCTGTGCTGGCGCGGTGTCGACCCACAGCGCCCATGAACGGCATCGTGCGAGCTCGGACAGCCCGCATCTTCCCCGGCAATCCGGAGCCAACAGGCCGGCGAGACGGCCTTCGCCGCGCGTGAAAACGGTGCGAGATGGACCGGCTTGATGGGCAGCGTGAGGGCTGCCCACTCGCCTACGATCCCGTCGCCGCCGCCTTGCTCCAAGGATGCCAGAGGAGCGCGATGAATGAGATCGGCACGTTCCCCACCCATGCACCAAACAGGCCCATCAGCAGCCAACGTCAGCCCCGTGCGGCGATCAATATTCTGGAAAGCAGAACCGTGTTGGATCGGCGCACCGGATTGGAATGTCGGAGCCGGAACGCCGCGCAACGCAACTGCCCAAATGGGTATTTGGGGAATTGCACGGGTGCGCAAACAGGCAAATGCGCGATTGCGGTTGTGTGCATTTGTGGAATTGCAGCGTTCGGGATTTGCACGATCGGGCAATTGCAGAAACGCGGGCTTGGACAATTGCCTGCTTGCGCAATTCGGGGATTCAATTTGTCCGAGTTGTATGGCACCCTTGTCGGGATGATTCGTTTTAAATTCCATTTCTGTATTGCGTCATGATCATTTCATTTGCCTCCTCAAAAGGCGGCGTCGGCAAATCCACCACCGCCGCATCCGTCGCCGCAGGCCTCGCGCTCACCGGCGCCCGCGTCCAGGTCATCGACCTCGATCAGGCCCAGGCGCTTTCGCGATGGAGCCGCAAGGTCGCCATTCCAGGCCTCACCATCGATGCGGTCGCGCGCGAGGACTTCACCGGCTACTTCCTCGAACTCTTCACAGGTACGCCGCCCGATCATGTCATCATCGATCTTCCGGGCGTGCGCGAAGCCACCGTGCTCAAGGCTATCGCGCGCTCCGACCTGGTGATCATTCCAAGCCAGGCGTCCGAGCTCGACCTCTACGAGGCGCTGCGCGTCGTCTCCGACATCCGCGCCGTCGGCCAGGAGACGGGTAGGGGGGTGCCCTACCGCCTGCTGCTGACCAAGGTCTTTCCTCTGCGCACCCGCGTCACCGACTATGCCTACGATGAGATGGAGCGCCACGGCCTGCCGCTCTTTCGCACGGCGCTCGTTGAACGCTCCGCCTACAAGGAGATGTTCCTGGTCGGCACGCCGCCATCGGTGGCCGAGCCGAACAAAGGCGCCGGCCTCGAAATCGGTATCCTGATCGATGAAATCCTCGCCATCGGGGCAGGGGAGGGGACAACCCGGAAGGCGGAGCATGCAGCATGAGTGCGTCCCCTAAACCCGGCTTCCCGCCCTTGCAGCTCGAAGAGTTCGATGCCCGCCTCGATGCCGAGGCCGCCCGGCGCGGTATCCCGACCCTCACCACACCGGCGCGTTCAGAGGGGCCGCGGCCCCAGCCGAAACCGGACGCGAAAAAGGATGTCGTGACGCCGCCTGCCGATCCGACCGATGCTGCCGAGCGCCCCGCGAAGCGTCGTCCCACACGCGCCAAGACCGCCCCCAAAGCGCCTGAGGACAATCAGCCAACGCCGCGCAGCCGTATGAAGTCATTGAATGTCGAGCTGCCCGATTATGTCTGGGTCGAACTCAAAAGCCGCGCAGCCCGCGAGATGGTCTCGGTTCGCCACGTCATCATGCGCCTGCTCAAGGACGCCGGTATCGAAATCGCCGCTGCCGATCTGATCGAAGATGGACGGCGGTTGAGGTAGCCGCCGGGAGAGGGACACGCCTCGCATGGGCAAGCGCTCCATGGGGCGAGCGAGGCACGACAGAAGAAGCGGCTTCGTGACGACGAGACCGCGTCCCGTGGCCGCCACCGCCCACCGCGAGGGCTCCGGCAATCAGCATCAGCACCATCAGGGCATAGAGCGCGATGTGACCTGCGCGCGGCAGGCGGAAATTTCAAACTGAGGCCCTACCCGCAAATTGCGCAACTTGCAATATATGCGTAACTTGCGTATATTGAAAGAAATGGAGGTGTCCCATGAGCGAGGCCAAGAGCCGCCCCCCTGAGCCCGTCGCCGCGTCGGAATTCGCGCGCAATTTCGGCGAGTACAAGCTGCGCGCCCAGAAGGCGCCTGTGCCGGTGTCCAGCCACGGCAAGATCGCTGGCTACTTCGTGGCCGCCGACGAATACGAGGCCTTCCTGCGCTATAAATCACAGCGCCGCAGCTTTGCGACGGCAGAACTGCCCGCGGACAAGGTCAAGGCGATTGCAAAGACCAGGATGCACCCGCGCCACACGCCCCTCAACGCCATGCTGGACCGGAAATAGTCGTTTGGCATGTCGCTACCCGATCCCGAACCAGGTCTTGTCATCAACTACTCTTACCTCTGGCATCACGAGCACCTCGCCGGGCACGAAGAGGGGACCAAAGACCGACCGAGCGTCATCGTGCTCGCCATCGATGAACCGAGCACCGGAGAGCCCGTCGTCACCGTTCTTCCGATCACCCACAGCGAGCCGGAGGAGGGTGAGGGGATAGAGATCCCCCAGCCCGTAAAGCGGGCGCTTGGACTCGACGCCGAGCGCTCCTGGGTCATCGTCTCCGAAGGAAACGATTTCCTCTGGCCCGGCTACGACCTCAGGAAGAACCGCAAGTCCAACAGCTACGCCTACGGCTTATTGCCGCCGCGCTTCTTCAACAAGATCGTCAAGGCGTTCGTGGCTTGGAACCAGAAGCACCAAACCAGTCTTGTCTCCCGCGACTAGCGCTCTCATTGCGCGATCGCACACGCGGCCACGGATACGTTGGCCCGCAGATCCAAACCGGCCCCTGCCCATAAGGCCTTTATGTCTGAACAGGCCCGGCTTACGACTAATGCGCCCTATTCACATATCGCAATAAAGAGCGGTCGCGCACCTTCTGCCGCGCGACCCGGATCGGGCCGACCCCGGTCTGGATCGTCCGCTCCGGCCCGGTGCCATGCCGGACAACGCGCTGGCGACCATCGGGCAACCGCTCTTCGGCAAGCTGGGCGACAAAGCCTGCCGCCTCGGCCTTGAGCGCCGCCGCCAGCATCTGGCGCGCGCCCTCGCGGGCAATCTCGGTGAGCGGATCGATGATCGATCCGCGCTGGTGAAGGGAGGTGATCGCGGTATCGTCTTTCATGGCGTATCGCTCCTTCGGGAGGTTCTGGCAGGCTTCGACACCCGCAACGATACGCCGCCTTCTCAGGCCCCATCACCCATTTTCAACCATAGCTCCGACCACTGCGAAGACGAGCCCCACGAAGAGCACCGCCATAACGAGCCAGAACACGATCTTCGCCCAGAGTTCGGTCTTATCCTCGATGCCGGTGCCATCCGGCGTCGTCCTCGGATCGGTCACGGCACCTTCCGGCGAGACGGAGTTGCCCGCCGCCAGAGCCCTCTCCTGTCTTTTGCGGTTCAGACGGCCGAAGAGCCTGCCGATCCAGGCAACGAAGACGCCGAAGCCGGCACCGACGAGCGTCAGCGTCCAGAACAGCGTGTAATCGGCGTCGTTGACCGGCCTCTCGATCCGAGTCGGATCGGAGGGATCCAAGTACATCGGAAGCTCGTCTCCGGCTGCGATGGGCAGAGCCGGGAGATCGCTGACGCGGATCAGCTTCTCCTGGACCGCGCCAGCCGCCGTATAGGCCACCGTTGCGTAGGGTTCCTCGAACGAGCGCCATAGGTTGGCTCTTGTGCGGCGTTTTTCGGCCACGACCCGGCGCGCCTCCTCACAAGCATGAACGCTCTGGAAGTGCCACTGGTTTGATGTGGTGCGGCGCAAGCGGCTTCGCACCTCGCACAAGGTCTGGAGCGATTCGACCTTCACCGTTATCGGGCGATGGGTCTGCGGGAGCTGTGTCTTTCTCCACAGTCCCCATTCGCCCAATCCAGCAAACAAGACGAAGATTAACGCGGCCATGCAGTAGCACGGTATCACCGTCCAGCGTTCGGTCTGTTCGGGAGTGTAGGCCATCCCGGGGCTACCTGTGCACGTCGAAGGTTCACATGCCGCTTCCGGCTCTCGGGAGGGTCACGCGCATATCCATGTGTTAGGGCATTGTGAACCGGCGTCAAACTTTGATGACGTGGACGGCGCCCGCTCCCGGTATCGAATGTTCCAAAGAGTGATCGCTGGAGAACGATTCACAATGAGGGGGCCGTCCACATGCAAGCTACCTCGATCCGCATCGATCATGCCCTATCACAGCAAAGATGCGCGCCGCTATGGGCCTCCGATCCCGCATAAGGCCTATCTCTCAGGAAAGAGCGCGCGGGGAATGTCGGCGAGCCAGCCATTGATCGGGTCGAGCGTCAGCATGGCATAGAGGGCATAAAGACCCCAGATGACGGTTCCAAGCGTCATAAAATCCAGGATGAGGCCAACCCGTCCGCGCGCGACCATGAAGGTCGCGGCGAGTGCCGTCTCTGTCGCTTGACGTGTCGTTGCGTCCTCGACGTCAACTCCGACCGCGATAAGCCCGGCGAGCCCGACGCCGATCGCTATGAGACCGGGGAATCCGAGGGCTATCGCCATCGCGATCAGGGAAAGCCGATCGGTGTGATCAGCATCGAAGATTGCATTTCCTGGAACGCGGCAGGATTGGGCACCGAGGGCCAGCCGATGTGCTCCCATCGCCGTGAAGAAGGTGATGGCGCCGAGGATAGCAAGCGACAGAGGTGTCGTTCCGTGACGGCCGAAGGGGGAAAGCTCGGCAACGCCCACGCCCGCGCCCAAAACCGTGAACAGGATCACGAGCAGTGCCGCGAGCATTGCTGACCACGTTGCGCGTCCGGTTTGGACGTCTTTCCCGGCAACCATCGCGACGCCCGGACACTTCGCACCTTCTGCGCCCGTCGTTAGCATGAGGTAGGCCGGAACACCCGACAGGAAGCAGGTGACGATCACCGTCATCGCGCTCCCGGTCGCCAGATTCCATATGAACCCGAAGCCGATAATCGCGAAACCCGCGCCGAGACCGACAAGGCTTGTGCGCAGCCTGCTTTTCACACCGCACTTTGTCAGGACAAGGTGCTGCACCGCACCGGCTAAGAGACCCGCGAACATGACGACGGCAGCAATGATACCTAGTGCGGCGTTCTGCCAATCCGCGTCCGTCATGGAGGAGAGCCAATCCGCAATCGGGGTACGAACTGCCGTCGCGGCCGCAGCGAACACCCAAAAACTTGCGATCCACGCCACAAACGTCTTCGCCGCGACGATATTCGCCGGTCGGCCCGGACCAATGGTGCGCACGGCACTCACATGGGACGAGAGCGCTACAAGCAGAATCATCGCCATGGCGATGCTGAATTCGGTCCCCAGGACGCCGGATAGCAGCGCGGCAAAACCGGGCCAGAAGATCAATCGGCTGTGGTTGTCCATCGCCACCAATTACCGGAAAATAGCAGTATCGGCCATAGGCCGTCCGTTCTAGTCGTTTTGTGGGGGGGGGGCAGGCGATAGTCATACGCTTGGCGGCTCCCTCTCGTCGCTCGGGTCACGCCCTTCCACGCGCCAGAGTGCAGCGCGGTCGCGCGGCTGAGCCCGCATAGGGTCTTCCCGCATCTCAATCTCGGGCCGGTGGGCTTGAACTAGATCGAATTGGGATGCGGCCTGATTTTGTTTGACGCACCATTAGGCCACAGCCGAATCTAATGCCTGATCGCAAGGAATGCCACTTTCCGCTCCATCGTCCTAAGCGATTGCGCGCCTAGTCGCGGTCCATGGCGGCGATGGAAGCCGGCGCGCCCTCGAAGGCGTAGGGGTTGAGCAGGCGGCGGCGCCAGAGCGTGCCCTTGTCGACATCGGAAAGCGCGGCCAGTTCGGCGACCTCGGGCCAATGCGTGCGGATGCCTTCGATCTGCGCTTCGGCGAGAGCGATCGCCTCGCTCTCTTTGAGCAGGAACTGCGGCGCGGCGGCAATGCAGGCTGCGAGCGTGCTGGCGCGTGTTTCGCCGGAGATCAGCATGGCCTGATTGGCTTCCCGCCCGGTGCGGTTCTGCGGACAGATGTCATAAGCAGGCGTCAATGTCAGGGTTTTACCGTCCCAGAAGGCTGCGTGGTTACGGGCATGATCGTCGGTGTTGCCGCAAAGCACATTGAAGACAAGGCGGCTATAGAGTTCCTGAAGCGTCTTCTTCGGAGCGGTGAAACGCGCACGAATGATCTCGGCCAGATCCTGATAGCTGGCATAGCGGCCCATCATCTCGTCGAGCCCGAGCATTGTCAGCGCCGAGACGAGCGCCTTGCGCGTCCAGCCTTTGGTGGTCTTCTCACGGTCGAACCGGCGCACGAGCAGCACATCTTTTCCGGCGGCGTGAGCAAGCTCGGTATGGGCCACATCAAGGCCAAGTCTCGCCGCAAGCTGCATGGCGACGAACTCGGCCTTGACGACATTGGTGACGTCGCCGCTCGCCGAGAACTTGGCGATGAACTTCGCATCTTTCGTCTCGATGGCGGCCTTGGGCCGTGCGCCGCCGAGGCTGGTGCCGTGAAATACGGCGCGTTCAAGCTCGGGGGTAATCGGCACGCCTTTTTCGACATGATCGGCGACCGAGAGCAATTCCTCGAGCGAGGCCGCTTCTTTCGCGCGCAGTTCGTAATCCGTACCCGAACGCTGAAAGTCGAGCGCGCCGATGCGGTCCGATCCGGACTCGATGAGATAGGTCAGCTCATCAACGGCCCCGACATCGATCTCTGCGCCCTTCTTGCCGAACAGACGATTGATGATGACGCGGCGCCCCCAGGCATCCGGCGCTCCGTCGCGCAGGCAGCCCGCGAGCATCAGACCGTCGAGCGGCGCGATGAGGCCGCGGCGCAGCGGCAATTCGGGTTCGAACAGCGCGATGCCGTCCTTGCGCTCCAGATAGCTGCGGCCGTAGTTGAAATTATACGTCTGGCCGTCGCGCGTGATGAGCCCGGCGGCGACAGGCTCGGTTGCGCCCGGCAGCCAGGTCCAGACATAAACCTCGCTGGGTGCTTCAGAAGTCATCGTTCACCTTCGCCTTGGTTGGGCGGGCACGCGGAATCAGGACGAGCTTTCCGGCCAAAGCCTCGTTGTTGGCGGCGAGCGTCTTCTGATCGAGATCGAACAGCCGGATGCCGACGAGCGCAGCCGTCTCGAACACCGCGCCGATGGAGCAGCCGGGATCGCCGGCCTCGATCCGCTGCAGCAGCCCGCGCGAGATTCCGGCCCGCTCGGCGAGATCGGCCAGCGTCTCCTTTCGCGCCAGCCGCGCCTCACGGATGAGGCGGCCCAGATAGGAGAGCGCTTCGGCGGCATAGCGGGTTGTGGCACGGGTGAGTGGCTTAGCCATTTCTTTGGTCCATAAACGGGGCGCAATGCACGGTTGCGGTCTATTTATAGACCATACATTAAGAACAGAATGAAGTCAACAATTGATCCATAAACGGATTATATAGTGCTATTGCGATCTATTTATGGATCATTCGCGTCGAGACGTCGGAGGGCGCTGCCATCGCCTCTGAACCGACTCCGTGCTGGATGCGCGACGGCCGCCTCGACGCCCCAGCGGCGGGGCTATGGCTTTTGGTGAACCCGGAGCAGGCACTCCTGTTGAAGAAGGGCTGAATCATCCGTCGATGAATTCGACGGCTGCCCAGTCGAGACAAGTCACCAGACAGAGGTGCCGGGAACGTCAGATGCGTTGGATGCGCCGGCCTTGAGTTTCTTGACGGCGGTGTCCTTGGAAGTGGTGTTCGGGCGATTGCTTCTGATTGGCAGCTCCATCTCCGTTATTGTGAAAGACCCGTCTTGGCGGCTCCCTCTCGTCGCTCGGGTCACGCCCTTCCACGCGCCAGAGTGCAGGACGGTCGCGCGGCTGAGCCCGGGTCTCAGCCCATTCGGGTTGCGGTCGTTGCCGCCGGCCTGCGGCCGCTGTCGATCGAACTTCCCTAACGCACCGGCATCATTATGGAATACACGATGTCTTGTTTGACCGTATACTGATTATTTTGTAAAAGGAAGGGGAGGGAATGTGCCCATCTTTCGCCCGCACCAGACTGAAACGCTTTTGGAGATCACATGACGAAAACACTCAAGATCAATGGCGGTACCGCCATCCCCGTATCCGCAATCCGACGCATCCGCCCCGTCACAGAAGACGATCGGGAGCGGATTGCCGAGCGCTACGAGACCATCGACGACGCAAGCAAATACCAGTTGCAGATCGAGTTCGCGGACAAGACGTCCAAGCTCGCAACGGAAACGCTCGACGAGATCCGCGCCCAGGGCGTTGCCGTCGTCAACATCGGCAACGAGCGCTACGTTCCAGCAACCAACATCAAGTTTGCAGAACCCTTCACGAAGGAGGATGCCGACAAGATCAAAGAGAAGGATTATACCCTCTCTCAGACCTTCCGCTCGCGCGTCGAAACCACCGCCGGCACGCTGCTGTCCTCGGCCACACCCTCGCAAATCATCGAACGCCGCGAGAAGGCGATCGAACAGCTGCCAGCGGCAACGACCAAGAGAAGTGCAGCAGGGCCGAAGAACGACGCCGCCTGATCCCGAGCGGCCGGATTGCCTCTCAACCAGCCACTCGGTTGAATGGCCTTTCTGCTCGCCGCCAAGTCGGCAAGGGAAGGGACGCCATGAAGATCGGCCAAGAGATCGGCCAAAAGCGGTGTTATCTTATTATTTTCAGTTCAATATCAGAGTGTTATGCTTTCGCATAATCGGCCAACCGGTCCCACATCGAGACGCCAGAGCTGATCAAAACATCTGCCCGTATCGAACCGGCTCGTCTTGACGAACCGCCCAGAGCCTTGGTCGATCTCGTCACCGAACCGCAGGAAAAACGCAGCACCAAAGAACGACGTCGCGTAACGGATCTTTTCGCTTTCCATAGGAAGAGTACTCAGCAACCCGCGTGGCTATGTCGTACCGCTCCCGTATTTTGATGGACCGATTACACAACGCGCCTCAAGCGTGAACCGCCTTGTGCCGGGTGCTCGGAACCGGAGACAGACGAACGCGAACGTCGATTTTCTGGTCGAGCCGGCCGAGAATGGTCATAAGCCGATCAATGGTGAAGCGCCCCAGGTTCGCGTTACGAAGACGCGAGAAATCAGCAGCAGCTATGCCTGTCAGATCATGTGCTGCCCGTACGCTCAACTTACGCCCGTCCAGGACCTTGATGATCTGCGCAGCCAGGATGGATTTCAGTTGCTCGACGTCTGGATTTGGGCGGCCCAGATCGCGAAACACATTGCCGCTGCCACGGATCACATCGAATTCATCTCTTCTCGTCATCACAGGATCTCCTTCAATCGTTTGAGCCGCTCGCGGATGAGATCGATGTCCTCCTGCGGCGTCTTGATACCACTCTTGGACTTCTTCTGGAACGCATGCACAATCCAGACGTCTGCACCGAGCTGTACTGCGTAAATCACGCGATAGGTGCCGCTGCGATCGTTCAAAACAAGTTCGAGAATACCGGTTCCGAGCCCCCTGAGCGGCTTTGCGATATCCGGCTTCCCCCCTTCGGCAATTACACTCAGCGCCGATAGTGCGTGATCCTGCACGGTCTCAGGGAATCGCTCGAACTGTTTGCGGGCGGCTTTGATCCACGAGATCGGTCGCGTTCGCGTCATTCCTTATAGTAGTCATATTTGACAACGCTGTCAAGGCCGGCACAAGGCAGGACCCCACCATACGACGCGACGAAATCTTGCGATCATACCGAGTGACCACAATATGCCGACTTAACGGCAGACCGTGCGTGCCTCTCCTGTTTGACATAAGAAGTATTATCACACTGGCCGATTTGAGCAGAGTTCTGCGCCGGGCCCGCGTTTTGATTTTCCATAGCTCCCCGATTGTCTCTGACGTATCTTCCGCTCGGGCTCACCAAAAACCATGGGCCTTAGCGGCAGGGCTTCGCCGCGTCGCAGCCAAAGCGTGCCCGTCCCGCGCCGTCGCGCCGCAAGGCAACCCCATTCGGGGCGCGCGTTGCGCGGCCTTGCAGCCGGCCGCGCAGACCGGCCTTTGCGCTTTTGCGACGGCGGCTCCGAGAACCATGCCGATCCCATCGGCTGTCCCCTCATGATCGATCAGTCCTGCCTTCCGGCGCGATGCTTCGCCAGAGATCGAAACAGCGTCGCCATCGACACGCCGCAGGCGGACGCAATCTTCCTCCGAACCACACCTTCGGCAGCAAGGCGCTCCGCAAGCTCGATCTTTTCTGCGCTCATCAGCTCCTGCCGGCCCAGGCGCTGACCGCGCCTTCGTGCGCCATCAAGACCCGCCCGTGTGTGCTCGCTCATCATGCTGTTCTGAAGGTCGGCGAGCGCGCCCATCAGATGCAGAACAAGACGTCCTGAGGCTCCTTCAGTGTCGATGTTGTCGTCCAAAGAGCGAAAGCCCTTCCCCTCATCGGCTAGCTCTCGAACCAAGGAGATCAAATCCTGCAGTGACCGGCCGAGCCGATCGAGACGGCAGACAACCAGCACATCACCAGGCTCAAGCGCAGCAAGGGCTTGCGTCAAACCCGGCAGCATAGCGCCCTTCCCCGATACGCCCTCGTCTCGGAACACACGTTCGCAGCCGGCTGCCCGCAATGCCGCAACTTGAGAACGCATCGTTTGCTCGTGCGCGGATGCGCGCGCATACCCGATGCGGCGTGAGGTCCTCCGCGATCCGCGCCGCACGCCCGCCATCACACCCGCGCTGCGGCTCGCATAAGCGGCCGATTTTTAGAGGTGCGCGACCCCCTGCCCTGACGGCGCTTCACGCACGCCTTACGCTTCAGAACATCTTCACCGCGATAATTCTGTGAGTTGTTAAGGAATGATAAACAAAGGCCTTTCATAATGATCAGTATACGTCATATTAGCGAGATAGGAAGACGGGTTTTCTGGAGAGGGGGCGATCACGCTGGACGATGGGGGTTCCGATGCCGACCGGCCGAAACGGCCAAGTGTCTGCCAGGCTGTAGCGTCAGCCACGCGCGCCGCCGCGCGCCTTGCGTTCGCGCTTGTCTTCTATGTCCGCTCTTTGGTTCCTCTCACGTGTCTTCGCGTCTCCAGCCTACGCCAATCCGGGAACGTGTTCTTCACGGTATTCGCGCTGTTGGTCGGTGCCGGCGTTATCGGCGCGACATCGATGGCTGTCCTGCGCGGTCCCGTCGCCAATACCGCCATCTTGAGCAAACAAAAGATTGCCGCAACCGCCATGGACGCCGCCGCCAGGCTTGTCGGTTCACCCCACGGGCAGACAAGCGATTGCGATAGCGACGGCGCGCTCGAACCGGTTGCCTGGCAAGCCCCCGCCGGTCTCGCGCCCTCTCCATCCGGCGGGGGCACCCTGCCCGCGTCACTCGGTGCGGCAAAGGCCGATCCATGGGGCACGCCCTACGGGTACTGCGTATGGGATCACGGCACGCAATCGGTATCGGACGACGTGGCGGGGTGCGGCGGTTCCGGCGCGAACCGCCTTCAGGGCGGGGAGAGCACGACCGAACCGATCATCGCGATCATCTCCGCCGGTCCGGACAAGGTCTTCCAGACCTCCTGCGCCGCGTGGGTCGATGCGGACGCCGACGGCACTCCGGACGCGCCGCTGGTCCGCCGTACGGGCGGGAGCGACGATCTTATCCATACAGAGAGCCTTGAGACGCTGGTGAAGGCCGGCAGCGGCGGCCAGCTCCCGACCCTTCCGGACGAGGCGTGCACACCGGAAACGGTGGGCTTGATGCGCTTCGAGTTGGGAACGGTTCAGATCTGCACCGAAGACGGCTGGGAGGAGGTCGGCGCGTCGATCACGTCTGACGGATCCTTCACGAATACGATTGGGGTGGAGTTGTCGACGACGCATACGACGCCGAACACGATCACATTTTCCGGCTATTACGGCACGCGGCTTGCGAGCGTCGACAATGGCGGCATCCTGATCGTCAACGGCACGCCGCAAGGCGCTTCGGCGGAGATTACCGCGGGCGACACGGTGGCGATACGCGGCACGGCGGCGGCCTCACCCGCGACGCCGACGATCTTCACGCTGAGCATGGGGGCGATCGAGCGCCCGTGGGTTCTGACGACGCGCAATCCGACGCCGCCCGCGCTGACGATCCAGCCGGTGACGCAAGGGGGCATGAATGTGACGGGTCCGGGCAATCCGGCCTACGGCGCGACGGTCTCCTTCCTCGTGCGCAATACGGGCGAAACGCCCACGACGCTGATCGCCTCGCAATTGTCGAACATGACGAACTTCTCGTTTGCGACCGGCGGCATGGATGTCGGTGACGAATGCAACGGGAAGACGCTCGGCCATAACCAGACCTGCGTGATCGACGTCCGCCCGCAAGCAAGCGACGATGGCAGCTATTCGGGGACGCTGACCGCGCGCGACGGCACGCGCACGGCGAGCGCCAATCTTTCCGGCACGGCGGCGGGCTGGACCTGCACGGTCGCATCCGGCACGACGTGGGCGGTGTCAGGCAAGACGTGCACCGTTCCTGCCGCGCTCACCATCGCCAGTGGCAGCACGGCGGTGGCAACGGACAGCACGCAGCCAACCACGGGCAGCGCGACCTATTCATGCAGCGGCGGGACGGCCACCGTCACGACGTCTTCATGCGTTGAAAGATGTTCCGTCACGGCGGGCACCACATGGACCGTCGCAGGCAAGACCTGCACCGCGCCTGCCGCGCTTACCATCAATCACGGGGCGACGGCAGTGGCCACCGACAGCACGCAACCGACGACAGGCAGCGCAACGTATTCGTGCAGCAACGGCACCGCCAGTATCACCACATCAAGCTGCGTGGAAAGATGTTCCGTCGCGGCGGGCACGACATGGACGGTGGCGGGGAAGACTTGTACCGCGCCTACCGCGCTCACGATCAATCACGGGGCGAGCGCAACGTCAACGGATGCAACCGCGCCGACGACGGGGACGAAAACCTTCACCTGCACGAACGGGGCTGTCGGACAATCCGGGACGCCGACCTGCGTTCAGAGCTGCGCGGCGAACCAGACGGTAAGCTGGTCGTCGAATTGTTCGGGACCGTCTGGTGCTGTTCTTGCCAACGGCGCAAGCCGCACCATCAACAACACCGCCTCCGGCTACGATGGAACCCGCACGATTACCTGCAATAACGGCGTCCTGAACCAAAGTGCGGGGAGTTGCGCGACAGCCGGGTGTGGCGGAACAATGGTAGGTGGATACTGTTGGTATGCGGGCTATTCTGAAAGCTGCACGACAACCTGTGCATCACGAGGCGGATATAATGAGGCTACACGCACTTATGCAGGAAGCGGTGGCACTGTAGCGAATTGCAGGGCGGTTATTAATGCTGTGACGGGACTATCGCTACAGGAGGCCGCTGTCCAATCAGTCGGTGGCACTTACGCTGGCGGTTGTGTGTGGGCTTTAGTGATACCGGGGCACCCGGACGGACGAGGGGCTCGTTACACAACTAGCACGACTGCTGGGGCATTGCCACCAGCGATTACTGGACCAGGAACTCCGCAAAACCCTGGTGTAGTTGCGAGTAGAAGAATGTGTGCGTGTAACAACTGATGAGGGAGAACCAGCGAACGCTGAACGTTTTAAAAAGTGATATTTGAAGACGCATTTTTGATAGCCGATAGCGCGTTTTTGTTTGCGCTGATTGTTTTGGGCCTTATGGCCTTGCTAGCGTTAGTTCTGTCCCCGGACCTACGGAGCGCATCGGCGCGCATCTCGCGCGCATTGAAGGCGCGCTGCCATCCTCAATCCGGGAACGTGTTCCTAATCTTGTTCGGCGCGGTGATTTTGCTGGGCGGTGTGGGGAACGTCCTGACCAAGATTATCTCCGGCCCGGCGCAAGGCGTGAGCACGATCACGCGCTACGCGATGTCGGAGACGGACCTGGCGAACGCGGCCAGGCTGCTCGGCGCGGCGGCGCGGGCGAGCGTCGGGGATTGCGATAGCGACGATTTCATCGAGCCGTTACCGTGGCGCGACCCGGCAGGTACGCCCGCGCCCACCGGCGGTGGATTGATGCCGGAAGGCACGCCGGCGCCTACGATGGATCAATGGAAACGCCCGATCGGCTATTGCGCGTGGGACCACGGCAGTTCGACCGTTTCCGACGATGTGGCGGCGTGCGGCGGCAATAGCGCCTTGCGTCTGGGCGGCGGAGATACGATTGCCGAATACGTAATTGTGCTCGTGTCTTCGGGGCCGGACGGCGCGTTCCAGACGGCGTGCCGGGACTTTGCCGATGCGAATGCCGACGGCGTCCCTGACCAGCCGCTGGTGCACAAAGCGCCGGGGAGCGACGATATCGTGCTGGCCTATACCTATGGTGAGCTGTTCGCGGCCGGCGAAGGCGGGACGACGGGCAGCGTCGGCCCGCAGCCGGACGAGGCGTGCACCCCGGAAACGGCGGGCCTCTTGCGCGACGAAATGGATACAATCCAGGTCTGCACGATCGACGGGTGGGTCGAGGTCGGCGCATCGCTGACGGCGTCGGGGAATTTCTCGCCAGTGACGGGCGCGCATCTGAACAGCGGGCACACGTCGAGTCCGATCTCCTTCATTGGCTTTCACAGCACGCGGCTCGCAAGCGTGGACGGTGGAGCAAACATCGAGGTGAACGGGACGCTGATCGGCCCGACGGCGCAGATCACGCCGGGCGATGCCATCCGCCTAGTGGCAAGCGCGGCGGGCGTACCGGAAACGGAACGGATCTTCATCTTCTCGATCAGCGCCATTAAGCGGGAATGGCGCATCACGACACGGGATAAATATCCCGCCGCCCTGTCGGTCACGCCGGCGAGTGCGCCGGGGATGAGCGTGGCGGGTCCGGGCAATCCGGCCTATGGGGCGCCGGTCGTCTTCACGGTGACGAACACGGGCGAGGCCGACACCCAGCACATGCAAGCGGCGGTATTGTCGAACACGACGAATTTTGAGTTTTATGTGGGCGGCGGTCATCTGGGGGACAATTGCAACGGCCGGACTCTGGCGGGCGGCGGAACGTGCCAGATCGCGGTGCGCCCGCGGGCGAGCAATGACGGGGCGCTGTCGTCGAACCTGAGCACGAGCGACGGGACGGCGAGCGCGAGCGCCACTCTCTCCGGCACCGCGTCGGGGTGGAACTGCACGGTTGCGGCAGGCACCACATGGACGGTAGCGGGCAAGACGTGCACGGCCGGCGCCGCGCTGACCATCGATCACGGCAGCACGGGCATCGCGACGGATTCGACCGCCCCGACAACCGGTTCCGCGACCTATTCATGCAGTGGGGGCGTACCGACCTTGCAGGCCGGGGCAACCTGCGTGGAAGGATGCACGGTCGCCGCGGGCACGACATGGACGGTTGCGGGCAAGACCTGTACCGCCCCTGCCGCGCTTTCTATCGCACATGGCGGCACCGGGACGGCGACGGACGCAACCGCGCCGACGACCGGCAGCGCAACCTATTCCTGCGCCAACGGTTCCACCAGCGTCACCGCGTCAAGCTGCGTCGAAAGCTGCGCGGCGAACCAGACGGTCAGCTGGTCTAATTGTTCGGGTCCGTCCGGCGCGCTGCTCGCCAACGGCGCAAACCGCACGATCAACAACACCGCTTCCGGCTATACCGGCACGCGCACCATCACATGCAATAACAGCTCCCTCTCCCAAAGCGGGGGGAGTTGTACCCAAGCATCAGGATCTCAAACATATACCGCCCCCGGAACATATACGTTTGTAGTTCCACCCCATAGCTCGCTGATTGTTGAATTATGGGGCGCGGGCGCAGGAGGTTCAGGTAAAACGACAGATAATAGCAATGGCGCTGGCAAAACAGCAGGTAATCCCGGCGGGCATTCCATGTGGCACGGCGGTCATGCTGCCGGAAGGCCGCAAGCTGACGGAGGGATTGCCGCAAGTACCAGTGATAGACCCGGTGGGGTCGGGCGAAACGGCGACATCAATTTAACGGGTGGTGTGGGATATGGCGACAACGAGGGTTCGCCAACGCAGCAAACGGGAGGAGAGGGAGCCGGTCCGGGAGGCGGAGCCAGGACACAGGGACCTAACCCGGCGAACGGCAATTCGATCGGCGGGGGAGGAAGCGGAAGAACCTGGTCGGCTTCAGGAAAGACCCAGCGTACGGCAGGGGGCAGCGGCGGCGGCTATACCAAGAAAACATACGCAGCCGGAACCTATGCGCCCGGCACCAGTGTAACCGTTGTGGTCGGCAAAGGAGGACTGGGCGGTGGTGCAAGGCCCGGTGGAACGGGTGCCGATGGGCAAGCGAAAATCAGTTGGCAATAGTTGAATGGCGAAGACTGATAAATCAGGAGGACCAGCGAACGCTGAACATTTTAAAAAGTGATATTTGAAGACGAATTTTTGATAAGCGAAGGCGCGCTTTTGTTAGCGCTGATTGTTTTGAGCCTTTCGGCCTTGCTGCTGCTACCCGGAGCGCGGCGCACGTTACAGCGCTCGCTGCCTGCGCGAAGATCCCAACAGTCCGGCAACGTGTTCTTCATCCTCTTCGGTTCGGTGGCGATCGCGGGGCTGATCGGCGTTTCTGCGATGACGACGATGAAGGGCCCGTCGCTCGGCATCACGCAATCGAACCAGATCGCGAAGGCGAACAACGATCTTTATACGGCGGCGCGCCTGATCGCGGGGTCGGCGGAAGACGCGCAGGATTGCGATTCCGACGGCATCGTCGAACCGTCGCCGTGGCGCGATGCGGGTTCTCTTTCCGCGCCTGCGGGGGGCGGGCTCGTTCCGTCGCATATCGGGGCGGCGCGGCGCGATCCGTGGGGCGGTGAGATCGGTTATTGCGTATGGGACCACGGCCGGCGGACGGTGTCGCACGACGTGGCGGGGTGCGGGGGAAGCGCGGCGAACCGCCTTGAAGGCGCGGACAGTAAAACCGAATACGTGATCGCGGTGATCAGCGCGGGGCCTGACCGCGTGTTCCAGACGGCGTGCCATCCGTGGGTTGACGCGGACGATGACGGGCGTCCGGATACGCCGTTGATCGTGACGGCGGCGGGCAGCGACGATATCGTGCGCACGGAAACGCTGACGGCTTTGTTCGCGGAAGGCGGCACGAACCAGCTTCAGCAGCTTCCGGACGACGCGTGCACGCCGGACACGGTGGGAACGCTGCGCTACGATGCGGGCACGATGCAGGTGTGCCGGGATACGGGGTGGCAGGAAGTCGGGAGTTCGATCCAGGCCAGCGGCAATTTCCTGCCCGTGACGGGCGCGGAATTAAGCAGCGCGCACGACTCGAACCCGGTCAGCTTCAGCGGTTTCTTCGGCACGCGCATGGCGTCTGTGGACGGGGGCGCGGTGCTGATCGTCAACGGTGTGGAGCGGGGTTCGAGCGCGGCGATAGAGGCGGGCGACGATGTTGCGATCAGGGGGAATGCGTCCGCGGTTCCGGCGACGGTTGCAACCTATACGCTCTCGGTGAGCACGCTGCGGCGCGCGTGGACGATCACGACGCGCGATCCGACGCCGCCCGCGCTTTCGATCCTCCCGGTTACGCATAGCGGCATGGATGTGAGCGGCCCCGGCAGTCCGGCCTACGGCGCGGCGGTGTCGTTCCTGGTGCGCAACACGGGTGAAACGCCCACCACCCTGATCGCTTCCCAATTGTCGAACACGACGAACTTCTCATTCGCGACCAGCGGTTCCGACATGGGCGACGACTGTTCAGGAAAAACGCTGGGCCATAACCAAACCTGCGTGATCGACGTGCGCCCGCAGGCAACGAATGACGGCAACTATTCAGGAACGCTCACCGCGCGCGACGGCACGCGCACGGCGAGCGCGAACCTCTCCGGCACGGCGACGGGGTGGAGCTGCACGGTCGCGGCGGGCACGACGTGGGCGGTTGCCGGAAAGACATGTACCGCACCTGCCGCGCTTACCATTGCACACGGCGCCACCGGTACGGCGACGGATTCCACCGCGCCAACAACAGGCAGCGCGACCTATTCCTGTACCAACGGTTCCACCAGCGTCACCACGTCAAGCTGCGTTGAAAGCTGCGGGGCGAACCAGACGGTGAGCTGGTCGCCTGCCTGTTCGGGCCTGTCCGGCGCGCTCCTCGCCAACGGCGACAGCCGCTCGGTCACCAACACCGCCTCCGGCTACACCGGCACCCGCACCGTCACATGCAATAACGGCGTCCTGAGCCAGAGTGGGGGGAGTTGTACGTCTGCGTGTAGCAGTGGAGGTTATGCGCTCGATGGATACTGCTATTATTACGCAAACGCAGGTCAACACTGCGATTCTGTCTGTACATCCAGAGGTGGATGCAATTTGCCCGGCACTCGGCACATTGGAAGCGATGCACCAAATAACAATAGGTGTGTCGAGGTTTTAACTGCATTGCGTGGAGTATCAACCGCCGTAACAGCGTCGGCAGAACCAGGTCACGGGTGCAACTGGAATAACGTTCATCAACCGGGACGACGCCGGATGGTAAACACCGTCTGTTCGGGTAGTCATAGCAATATCAGGCGTGCCTGTGCGTGCAATAGCTAGTTGTGAGAAAGACAGATACCACTCAGCTTGTTGAAGACGTATTTTTGATAGGCGAAGGCGCGCTTTTGTTGGCGCTGATTGTTTTGAGCCCTATGATCGTTCTGACTCTGTTCGCGGAGCGGTGTAAAGCGAACCGCCTGTAGCGTGCCCACAGACTCTTGCAATCCGGAAACGCATCCCCGTTCTGTTTGGTTTCGTTGTGAATTTATTGGCCATAGAGAAGAATCGGCCAAGAGTATTCAATTAGCGACGTGCAGCGCAGAAATTATAAAGCTTTCTTGCCTTCTTCGCCGGTGCGGATGCGCACGGCGCGGGTCAGGTCATAGACGAAAATTTTGCCGTCGCCGATGCGGCCCGTGTTGGCCGCGTTCTTGATCGCGTCGACCACCTTGTTTTTCATTTTCGCGTCGATGACGATTTCAATTCGCCAAATCGGACGTCAGGCATGACCATACGTCTCGCATTACGCCGCTGTTCTCTAATGCGGGTCGACGCCGAATTTTCAAGAAAATATCGAAGTGCAATGCGCGCATGAGAACCGCGATCGCTTCATGATCTGTGGCATCGATCGGCTGATCGCATCTCCGCCGGGCATGCAGGGTTAGGAATAATGGCATTCCGAAAGTCACCTGGTGTTCCACACCGGCCCCCCGCAGTGAAAACAGACGCGCAACGCCGTCCATGTATTGATAGCGCGATAGGCCAAGCAGGCGGTTCCGCATCATATCGCCTTCCTGCAATATCGCCCGCTCGCTCAGGAGCTCGAACCACACGCGGCCGTCGGCCACCGTGGCGATCCTGACAATCTCGCCCCTCTTCTCAAGTTCGTCCGCAACCCTCCGATCCTCCAGATCTCGCGCACGCGCTCCTTGCGGTGGGCGTCTTTTCCAACGCCTGATGTCACGATCGGCAAGCGACAACGCTTCGTCGAGCGTCTCGATACGCTCCAGCCGCTTTATCCATTTGCGGCCTTTTCTATGACCGGCGTTGGAGCGATGCGCATTGCTCAGCTTCAGCCATCGGTCGAGATGCCGCCACTTGATTGCAGATGTCGACGGCCACCTGTCCAAATCCGTCTCGAAGGCGAAAACCCTGCCCGTTTTGATCGGGTCTTCCGTCAGCCACCACGGCCGAGCATCCGGCAAGCCCACGATGGGCGTGTAGAGCGCCGGCTCGTTGATGAGCGGCTTGATTAGGGCCATCAGCGCCAACTCCGGCGGCTGCGCACTCGTATGCGCGAGGATGAAGCGCCCAAAATCATCGTGGTTGATGACGATCCGTTCCATTGTCTCTCTGCCCTCCCCTGCATTGCGCTCGTCGCGGCTTCATCGAGCGCGCCGGTCCCATCCCGCGCGCCACAGATCCTGGAGCACTATGCTCGCCGCTCTGCAGCTCTCTCCCCCGGATGCTTCCGGCAGAGCGGTTCTCATCTGACGCGACCTTTGCGGCAGCGCGCAGGCGCTTTCACACATCAACCTTTGGCGTGCGGCGACGCCGTATTTGTAGGTCAGTGTCTTCGTTCAATGCGCGCATGAGGACCGAGATCGACTCCTCATCCGTCCGGTCGATATCTTCGTTGAACCTCCTCCGCGCCTCCCAAGTTGGGAACAACTTCATCCCGAGCGTGACCTGATTTTCCGCGCCGGCCCCGCGCAGTGAAAACAAACGCGCCATACCGTCCATATACTGATAGCGCTGCGGGCCAAGCAGGCAGTTCTGCATTATTTCCCCTTCGTGCAAGATCGCCCGCTCGCTCAAGAGCTCGAACCAGACCCGGCCGTCCGGCACCGTGGCGATCCTGACCATCTCACCCGTTTTTTCGAGTTCATCAGCGACCCTCCGATGAAACGCATCCCGCGCACGTGCTCCTCGCGGCGTCTGCCGGCTCCAACGCACGGTGTCATGCCAGGCGATAGATCGGGCTTCAGCGAGCGTCTTGATATGTTCCAGTCGCTTTAGCCACTTGCGGCCCTCCCTGAGCGAGCCATCAGGGCGATGCGTGTTGCTCAGTTCCAGCCACTCGTCGAGCACCCTCCACTGCGCAGAGGGCAAACGTGCCCATCTGTTCCAATCAGATTCGAAGACGAAAGCCCGGCCCGTCTTGATCAGGTCTTGGGTCAGCCACCACGGTGGCGCATCCGGCATACGCTCAACGGTCTTGTAGAAGCTCGGCTCGTTGAGGAATGGTTTCAGCAGAGCCGTCAATGCCAAATCTCTCGGCCGTGCTCGCGTACGCCCGGCGATTACGCGACGAACATCCTCGAAGTTGATGATAATCCGCCCCATGGCTTTCCGCCCTCTTTCGCCGCTTTGCGCTCGTCGCGACTTCATCGATCGCATCGATCCTATCCCGCGCGCCACAGGTCCTGGAGCGCTTTGCTTGCCACTCTGAACCTTTCTCCCGCCGATACGCCCGGCGGCGCGGTTTCTCATCTGATGCGACCTTTGCGGCAGCGCGCAGGCGCTTCAATGGCCCCGCTTTGGCGTGGCCATCGGACTCTGCTGTCGCAGGCCGCCCTCGCGCTTGAGCGCTTCGGGTTCCGCACCCGCTTCGCCGCTGCCGCCCTTCGGTTCGCATCGAAACCGCCCATCCCGGGCGGGCAACCGAAGGAGAACAGTTATGAGCAATCGCAAGCGTCCGTCCGACAAATCCCCGCGGCGAGATCTCTACGCCGAAGTCACCAAGCGGCTGATCGCCGCCATCGAAGCCGATCCCGGCAAGCCGCAAATGCCATGGCGGCGCAATTCCATGCCGCTCTGGCTTCCTGAAAACGCACACTCGAAGAACCGCTACAACGGCATCAATATCGTCTCACTCTGGGTCGCGGCCGAGCAACGCGGCTTCTCTTCGCCCATCTGGGCCACCTACAGACAATGGGCCGAACTCGGCTGCCAAGTCCGCAAGGGCGCGAAATCCGAACTCGTCATCTTCTACAAGGAATTCGACGTCGACCCCTCTCCCGACGACACCGACGATGACGGCAAACGCCGCGTTGCGCGCGCCTCTTATGTCTTCAATGCCGCCGAAGTCGACGGCTTCGAGCACCCTGCCGCACCGGAGCCGCTTGGGCCGATCGCCCGTATCGACGCTGCCGATCGCTTCATCAAGGCTACGGGCGCTCGCATCGAGCACGGCGGAGACCGTGCCTTCTATCGGCCTTCGACGGATCATATCCAGATGCCGGACGAAGACCTCTTCTGCGGCACCGACACCATGTCACGCGACGAAAGCTACTACGCCGTCGAGCTCCATGAGCTCTGTCACTGGACGTTGCACCCGTCCCGTTGCAACCGTGAGCTCGGCAAGCGCTTCGGCACACAAGCGTATGCCGCCGAAGAACTCGTCGCCTTATCTGGACAGTCTGGCTGTGAATTATCTGGACAGTCCGGCGCGACTC
>DAOMQQ010000007.1:0-56821 GCA_035445405.1 Hyphomicrobium sp. | reverse complement strand
GCAACTCGGCGCAGGGTGTCGGCTCCGGCAATGCCGTGCTCGGCGACGACAACCAAGCCTCTGGCACCGGATCGGGCAACGTCGTTCTGGGCGACCGTAATACCGCGAGCGGCGTGCTCACAGGCAACGTCGTCACCGGCGATGACAACCAGGCATCGGGGACTGGCACGGGCAACCTCGTCGGCGGCAGCCGCAACGTTGCGGCCGGCGTCGCGACCGGCAACATCGTCACGGGTGACGACAACAACGCCACCGGAACGGGAACGGGCAACATCGTGCTCGGCGATCGCAACTCGGCGCAGGGTGTCGGCTCCGGCAATGCCGTGCTCGGCGACGACAACCAAGCCTCTGGCACCGGATCGGGCAACGTGGTGCTCGGAGACGCCAACGTCGCGGCGGGCGTCGGCGCTGGCAATTTCGTCGGCGGTTTCGCGAACTATGCTCAGGGTGCCTTTTCCGGCAATTTCGTCGCTGGCGTCGGCAATCAGGCGAGCGGCATCGGGTCCGGCAACGCCGTTCTCGGGAGCAACAACCAAGCTTCCGGTGCTGCGAGCGGCAACCTCGTCGTCGGCGACAACAACCAGGCGTCCGGTGCCGGCTCCGGAAATGCCGTTCTCGGGAGCAACAACCAAGCCTCCGGCACCGCCAGCGGCAACCTCGTCGATGGAGAAAGCAACCAGGCCAGCGGGACGAACGCGGGCAACGACGTTGACGGAGACCACAACATCGCGATCGGTATGGACGCCGGCAACAGCATCGCCGCCTCGGACACGATCTCCATCGGCACGGGCTCCAGCGCCAGCGCCCACAGCGCCATCGCCATCGGGACCGGCGCCGCCGCGCAAGGCACGAGCGCCATCGCCATCGGCCATAACGCCTTCGCCGCTGGTCCCAACGATACCGCTGTCGGACAAGGGGCTCGGGTGAACGCGGATCAAGGCAGCGCCTTTGGTAACAATGCCGTCGTGAATGCGGGTCATACCAATTCCACCGCCCTCGGCTTCGGTGCGCAGACAGAGTTCCTCAACGAGGTGTCGCTCGGTGCGAAGGACGGATCACAGTCCTACACCACGCCGGGCATCACGTCGCAGTTGAGCAAGGATCGACAGACGGCGGGCCGGCTGGAACTCGTGACGACCGATCAGGCTGGCCACCTTGCCTCGGACGGCGGCGATGTGTTCCAGAGCATCGCAAAGCTGCAGGCGGGTGTGGCCGTTGCGCTGGCGGCCGAGGCCCCGTCGCTCACGACCACCGAGAACTTCGGCATGCGCATCGGCTGGGGCAATTTTGAAGGCGATGCCAATGCCGTTGCCGTAAGCGCCATCGGTGTTCTGTGCCGAAGCTGCTTCTCGGCAGGGGATCGCATCGCGATCGACGGCTCCGTCGGCGCCGGCTGGTCCGATTACAAGTCCTATAGTGCGGGCAATACCGTCGGCGGCCGCGCCGGCGTCCAGTGGACTTGGTAGGCAAGGGGCGGGCAGCCGGGGCCATGCCCCCGGTTGCTCGGATCTGGTTTTTACTTCTTCTTGTTCGTATCTTTTTTCGATGCAGCGGGTGGCGGTGTGTCTCGTGGATGGTCCGCCGGCGTCACGTCGATCGCGACGCCAAACAGCCGCCAGTCGCTCTCTATATTCTCGAACATAAGATCAAAGATGACCCGCTCTGGCCTGGTGTCGAAATAGCCAGTGATCCGGAGACGACCGTCGTCCTGTATCGCCGGCGACTGCACGAGTTTGGGATCGAAGAACAGAATGGGCGAAAGGTCGAGCTTGCGCTCGCGCAGCGCGGCGAAGATGTCGACCAGACGCGCCTGGCTATTCGCGGCTTGGAAGTTCGGCGCCGCAAGATCGCGGAGCACGGAGTAGTTTCCCGTTGCATTGGCCTGATTCAGCGCAATGATGGTCGTGCGAATGAGAATGTTGATTTTGTAGTCATCCGGGACGGCAGGTCGCGTAGCGCTTTCCGCGGTGCCGAGGGACGGCGCATCGGGCGTGCCTGCGTAGCGGATCTCTGCCGCACTTGCGGCAGACATTACGAGCACCAAAGAGAGGGTTGCTATACTGCGGCTGAGCATGTCACGCGATCAACTTCGGGGAGGGGCCCCCGGGCGAAATTCATGTCGCCAAGAAGTACAGCGCCGTACCTCCGAGCACAACAACGGCCCGCTTGAGCCAAAGGGCTCCGCGATGCGTGGAAGGAGCGTGCGTTTCCCAGCTGGTCCGGGAAGCGACGAGCGTGCACAAACGCCAGCCCGATGAGGACACGGAGATCGAACTACGGGATTTTTTCGAGCCGTTTACCGTACCGGCGCCAACCGATGGCACCGGCAGACGGATTGATCACGCCGGAGCATTAAATTTGCCATTTTTGCAGTCAAAGCTTAGTTGCGCTCGATGAAGCCCCATAGGGGATTTGATTTGTTTTCCGCGCCCCATTTTGCAGCTGCTGCCGCGACGGCGTTGTTGCTGATCGCGGATGTGGCGAAGGCTGAGGCCAAAAAAACCTCCGGCAGTTGCGAGGATACGGCCGGTGTTGCCGTCTTGTCGTCGCCGGTTGCGCCGTGGAGGGGCGCACCTCTGCGCGTGGTCTTCACCACGGAGCAGCCACTCGAGGGCGAGCTTACGCTGATCTCACCCGGCGAGAAGGTCGCGGCCACATCGCGGGAGAGGCACGGCGGTCCCCCCTATTTCTGGTTCGCCGAGGTCGCCTCCCCAGCCGCGGGGACGTGGCAGGCCAAGCTCACACGAGACGGCGCGCCGACGGAGTGCGCCACGCTCACGCGCGAGATCTCCGTACAACGGAACCGGCCGTCAGCGCCCCGGACAACGGCAAACAGCGTCTGGCCTATGCGCGACGTCTGGACCCGTGCCAACGAGAACCTCTATTCCGCATGGATCGAGAAGCTCTTCGACGCGCCGCTCGAGGAGACGCTGTCATGGAAGGCGCTGCATGAGGTGCTGCGCGACCGGTCGCGCAATGTCCTGTTCAATCATCTGGGCTTGCGCGAGGACGAGCAGAAACACGTCGTGCGGCCCGATTGCGCCGATCTTCCCTACTTCCTGCGCGCATACTTTGCATTCAAGATGGGACTGCCGTTCGGATACGCGAAGTGCACGCGGGGCGGCGGCGGTAAGCCGCCGCGCTGTCATGCGTGGTGGAACATTCAGAACGAGGAGCCTCCGCCCGAGCCGCCCGCCGGGCCGGAACAAACCGCATCCGCTGATTTCTTTGGGCTGTTCGCGCCCCCCGCACCGCTCCCAACCAAGCGTCCCCCTCGCGCGCAACGCCCGCCGGGGCTCGTGCCGGGGTTCGGATACTATCTGGGGACAACCGTGGCCAACGGTGTTCATTCCGGCTCGGGGCGGACAGCCGCGAACGACAACAACACCGACTACTATCCGGTGTCGCTGACCCAAGAGGCCCTGCGCCCAGGCACGATCTACGCCGATCCGTACGGGCACATCCTGGTGCTCGCCAAGCGCGTGCCGCAGGCGGACGGCGCGGCGGGAATTCTACTCGCCATCGATGCGCAGCCCGACGGGACGGTCGCCCGCAAGCGCTTCTGGCGCGGAAACTTCCTGTTCGCGCAGGACCCCGCGCTCGGCGGTCCCGGCTTCAAGCGCTTCCGGCCGATCGTGCGCGAGAAGGGCGCGCTCAGGAGGCTGACCAACGCCCAGATCGCCAAGCATCCCGAGTATGGCGATTTTTCGCTCGAGCAATCCGAGCTTCGGATCGAGGACTTCTACGATCGGATGGACGACGTGATCTCGCCGGCGCCGCTCGATCCTATGCGGGCGATGAAGGAGGCGATCACGGCGCTCGAAGAGCAGGTGCGGGCCCGCGTGACGTCGGTCGAGAACGGCCGGCAGTTTCAGGTGGGCGGAGGTCGCAATGTGGCCATGCCTGAGGGGGCGTCGATCTTCGAGACGACGGGGCCGTGGGAGGATTTCGCCACGCCCTCGCGCGACCTGCGCCTGCTGATTGCGATCGACGTGGTGCGTGGGTTTCCGGACCGTGTCGCACGGCGCCCCGAGCGCTACGCCATGCCGGCGGGAAAGAGTGCGGCGGACGTGAAGGCCGAGCTGGACGGCGTGCTCGCTTCGGAGCTTTCCGCTCGCAAGTTCGTCTACACGCGCAGCGACGGCTCCGAATGGAAACTCTCGGTGAGCGATGTGGTCGATCGGGTCGCGGACCTCGAGATGGCCTACAACCTGAACGATTGCGTCGAGCTGCGCTGGGGCGCGCCGGAAGGCAGCGAGGAGGCAGCGACGTGCGAGTTGCGCGCGTCGTCGGGCCAGCGCGAGAAGATGACGGAATACCGTGCCTGGTTCAGCGAGCGGCGCCGGCCGCCGCGCGGTTAACGGCCCCCCGATGCGTAGCGGCCGCCGTCGTTGGAAGCCGCTCGAGACCCACGATTATCATTCGCGACATTGCATGATCCGGGCGACGTATCGCGCGAGGAGATCGATCTCCACGTTGACCTCGTCTCCAGGCTTTTTGCGTCCCCACGTGGTCTGGCTCAAGCTCACAGGGATGAGATTGACGCCGAAGTGTCCGCCGGTCACTTCGTTCACCGTCAGTGAGGTGCCATCCAGCGCGATGGAGCCTTTCGGCGACACGAAGGGTGCGAGCGACGGTGGCAGCTCGATCTCGAAGCGGCGGCTCTCTCCGTCGGCGTGCGTGGTTGTGATCCGCGCCACCCCGTCGACGTGTCCGGCAACGATATGACCGCCGAGTTCCTCGCCTGCCCGCAACGGTCGTTCAAGATTGATTTTCCGCCCGACGTTCCAACTGCCGAGTGTCGTCTTCGAGAGCGTCTCGTTCGAAACGTCGACCGTGAATGCGGCACCTGGACCGTCGCTGCGGATGGTTGCGACCGTGAGGCAGACCCCGTCGCACGCGATCGAGGCACCGGGGGTGATCCCGTCGGGATCATACGCGCAGCGGATCGCGAAGCATCCCTCTTCCCGGCCGATCAGTTCGCCGACGTCGGTGATGAGACCTGTAAACACGTTATCTCTTGCTCACTTGGGGACGTGCCTGCCGCCGCTAAACCAATCCCCGAACGCGCGCGGCGGCACTGCGAACGCGTCAGCTCTCAAGCAAAGCGCGCAACGGCGGATGACGCTCGGATCTCTCCGTGCCCGGCGACGCCGCTGCGCCCGGCCGGCTTTGAGATCCGAGCGCAACGCGCGTGGCCGGAATGCCCCCGTCGCAACGGGCCGTGACCGCACCGGCCCAGTGAAATCGACTTGAGCCGTCGTCGCGTCCGGACAATACTGTACCAGTCGATACATATGTCACCGCCCGTGCGAAGACGTCAGACCTGTTTACGCGTTCAAGCGGGAATCTTGGCCGCAAGAACGTCGACAAGCTCGATCTGGGGCGAGGAGGAGAGAAGATTGGGGGCCGCCGCCATGAGCTCCGACGCGATCACCCCGTTGAGGTGGGCGTCTCGGCCCGCTTCGTCATCGAAGCTGTCGAAAATGCCAAACGTGACGGCGTCGAACTTCACCGCATACCAGGTCTTCGTCTGCGCTTCATTTTCCGCGAGCGGCAATGCGCTTTGGAGAAACGCTTCGAGTTCGCGCTCCATGCCGGGTTTGGCCGAGAGGCGGACGAAAATCGCTTTCTTGCTCATGGTGTCTCCAGGGTTGTTTGGTCGAAAAATTTTTATTCCGATCAATGACGAGACGCCACGGCGAGAATGGACATTAGGGATGCAATCGCGGCCATGAAGATCTACCTGCTGGTATTGGATGGTGTTTTCGATACGGGCCTCGCCGCGTTGCAGGATACGCTTTCGCTCGCGCACGACATCGCCCGGCATGGTAGCGCGCCGACTTATGCAGGCGGTCTCCCGGAGCGGGTGGGATTTTCCAGCGATATCCGCACGGCGAACGGGCTTATCGTGCCCACTCGCTCGGTGACGACGCTCGATCCGCCCGACGTCGTGATCGTTCCCGCGCTTGGTGCAAAAACTCCAGCTGCTATCGAGGATGCGCTGTCCCGCGGCGACGTGCGGCAATGCGGCGAGGTGTTACGCCGGTGGCATGCGGCGGGGACTGCGGTAGCTGCGGCCTGCACGGGGACGTTCGCTCTCGCCGAATCCGGACTCCTCGACGGCAGGTTTGCGACGACGAGCTGGTGGCTGACGGACCTGTTCCGCGCGCGTTATCCGCGTGTCCGGCTAGATGCCAGTCGGACTGTCATCGATGCGGGCGGCGTTGTCACGGCGGGAGCGGCGCTGGCGCATTTCGATCTCGCCCTGACCTTGATCCGCCGCGAGAGCAGAACCCTGGCCTCCACGGCAGCGCGCTATCTCAGCATCGAAGATTTGCGCTCCGAGCACGCCGCTTTTGTCATCCCGCATCACGCCGGCGCACACGACCCCGTCGTGGAGCGGTTCGAAGCCTGGGCCCAGCAGCATCTGTCGGCGGGATTTTCTCTGTCCGAGGCGGCCAAGGCGGTCGGCGCGAGTGCGCGCACGCTCACGCGCAAGATGCAGCGGTCCCTCGGAAAAACTCCGCTCGCCGTTTTTCAGGATCTTCGCGTCGCGCGGGCGGTCTTTCTTCTGCAAACCACGGAGGCCACCGTCGAGGAAGTGTCCGCGGAAGTGGGGTACGCCGACAGCGGCTCGCTGCGTCTCCTGTTGCGCCGAAAGCTCGGTAATCGCGTTGAGGATCTCCGCAGAAAGCGCAGGCTCTTAAGGCGCGAACCCGCCTGACGAGCCGGTGGGCCGGCACCGGAAATAAGAATGCCCGACCAGAGGCCGGGCATTCATGTGTTGCGGGAGAGGAGGACAACTCACGCAACATCATCCCACGTTCCCGGCGTCTTCTGTCCGGTCCACAGATAGGGTTCTGTGAGTCCGAAACCGAAGACGAGCGGGAAAACGAGTGACCAATTCACACCCATGTACGCATAGGTCAGAAGCTCTTCCATGCTGCCGAAAACCGGCCCGACGAGGCGAACGAGCAGGCCCGCGATAACAAGGCTGAGCACCAGATAGACGACGCATGCGATCAAGCCGCCCCACGGCATCGCAATCTTCGAGAATGGCCAATTGTGGGTAATGATCGGAAGGGCGTAGACGACCGATGTCGCAGTCATGAACCACAGCAGCCAGAAGCTGTCTTCGGTGAAGTGGCCCATCGTCCAGAAGCTCGAGATCGGAGATTTTTCGAAGTCCCAGTACCCGGCTGCACCGGAGATCATGAACACCAGCGATGCGACGGAGAAGAGCATCGCCATGATCACCATGGCCTTCGCCGGCTGAGGCAAGCCGCGCGAAAGATAGCTCACCGTTCCGGTGCCGAGGCCGACGAGAAGAAACGGGAACCACCACGCCGGCACCCACTTCACGGCCGAATGCGTGATGAGGTAGGTGAGGCCGGTGAAGAGAATGAGGTGAATGAAGAACTGTCGTGCCGGCGGTAGCGAGGAGACGAGGAAGTTGGCGCCGGCGAAGCAGAAGAATGCCAACAGGAACCATGTCGTGCCGACGAGCGGGAAGATTCCGTCGGTTCCCGGGCCGATCACGTGAATGAGCTTTGCGCTCCACCATCCAAGCACCCACGACACCGCAACGACGACGATGCCGCGCATGACGGGTTTCTCGATGGAGTTGAACGGCCAGAACGAGCAGACGACGAAGAAGCAGACCCACCATGCGGAAAAGATCTGCCACGCGACGTTATCCAGCCAGAACGACGCGGCGATGTCCTCGCCGCGCCACGGGCCAATCGGATTGTTCGTGACCCAAAGGTTCACCAAAAAGCAGGATACGATCGAGGCAGCATAGATCCAGAGGAACCCCCTGATGGCCTCCTTCGGACGGTACGGCGCGACTTCCGCAGACATTTCGTTCCCTTCCCAATTGTTTTAATCGCCGCCCTTTCTGGGCGTACGTGGACGCAGTCGCCAAAGGAAACGGACCGCCGAATATCCGCCTCAGAGGAGACTGGGAGTGGATCGCCGATGGCGAAGGCGTGCGTTCAAGCACGCGACGTCACCATCGGCTGGATACTCGCTCCCCAAGCATCGTCGATTTTTGTATCGACCGGTACATAATGGCGGAAGAATGGGGACTAATCAAGAAAAATGGCGCACGCGGAGAGCCCGCATGCGCCATTCTCAACACATCTCCGCTCGATGCCGGCGGATTGCCGGCTATCGACGGCCTTGCGCAATTTTTTCGGCCTCCGGCAAACGGCGCAATGCGAGCATCGCGATCGTTCCGATCAGCGGACCGGGGACGAGCATGATGAAAGCCCACTGCCAGCCACCGAGGTAGTCCGCGAAGGCGGGCAGCACGCGAATGGCCACGACGGTCAATGCGAACCCGAGACCGAGCTGAAGCGCGAGGCTCGTCCCGACGAACGACGAATCTCCGACTTCCGTTACGACCGCGGAGAACTGCGCAGAGTCTCCGATGACCGTCACACCCCACACGAACGCGATCGCGAGCAGCAGCCACAGCGGCCCGGCAAACGCAAAGCCGATGAGCCCGGCGCAGGCGCCCGATATCGCCATCATGATCGACGTCGTCGCCGTGCGCCCAATGCGGTCCGCCAGGATGCCGCCGAGAAGACACCCCACGGCGCCGGATCCGATGACGAGAAAGGTCATCAGCGACGCCGCGGAAACGCCGATCCCTTGATGCAGAAGGGCCGCCTGCATGAAGACCAGGAACCAGCCCCACATGGCATACAGCTCCCACATGTGGCCGAAATAGCCGATGTTCGCGAGCATCACCGGCTTGTTTCGGAGAACCATGCCGATCTGGCGCGGGTTGAACGTGGCCCGCGGATAGGAGAACGGGCCGTCAAGCGCATATCGGCCCATGAGCGCCGCACCGATCAAGGTCATGACCGACGTGCCGATCACGACGATCTGCCAGTCCAGCTGGGACGTCGTCGCGCGCAGGAGATGGGGAAATGCGGAGCCGAGCGTAAGCGCGCCGATGACGATTCCAAGCGCCAGGCCACGCCCGCGCACGAACCACGTGGAAACGAGTTTCAGGGCAGGTGGATAAATGCCGGCCAGCGCCACGCCGGTCAGAAACCGCAGGGCGATTGCGGCATCGGCATCCGGAGCGACCAGCAGCGCGAGGTTCATCGAGGCCGCCAGGATCGCAGACACCGCCATGAGCGTACGGGCTGCGATGACGTCCGGCAGGTTGAAGAAGCTGGCGCCGAGCGCCCCGGCGACGAATCCGATCTGGACCGCGTTCGTCAGCCACGTGGCGCCGTCGTCGCTCAATGACCAGACGGTTTTGAGCTCGCCGACAATGGCCGTGGCGGAAAACCATGTCGTCATGGACAGAACGATGGCGAGGCTCAGAATGCCGAGTATCCGCCACCGCCCAACCGCTTCAGCAGACGGGTGCGCATCTGATGATGTTAGCACTGATGCGCCTCGTCACGCTGGGTTTCGCTGGTCGCGGGCTTCAAAGGAGCGACGTAAACCGTCGCGGTTCCCTCCAGGCAAATCTGCCCGTCTTCGTTGTAGATTCTGGTCGCGAGTTCGCAGATGGGTTTGTCATCCCGCACGGACGTGACTTCGATCTCGCCGGTGATTTGCTCGTCGACACCGACAGCGCGGACGAACCGCCAATTCACGCCGAGAAACACCGTTCCCGGACCGGGGAGATCTTCCGCGACGAGCGCATTGAGAAGACCCGACGTCACGCCGCCTTGGACGATGACCTTTCCAAACACCGAGTTGGACGCCAATTCCTCATTGTAGTGAAGAGGATTGTAGTCGCCCGTCATGAGGGAAAATCTCTCGATGTCTTCACGGGAGGTGCGCCGCGACCGGCGGGCCTTGGCGCCTTGCTCCGGCTTCCCCCTAATCGTCTGCTCCCAGGCGGACCTTATCAACGTGGCCAACGTGCAACCTCCCTACTGGCAGTTTTTTTGTGATTATTTGGAACGCGTTTTGAGATCCGCACCCTCCAACGCAACGTAAGATTGGGAGTCGCACTTTCGCTCTTCGGTAGGAGCGTGTAGCTTGTGTACCGCCGCTGCGCTCATGGAAGCGAAGATCTCCTAGAATGACGACCCGGCCATTGCCGAAAGACTGACGATTCACTAACAAGATTGCAGTCGCCGTGATCGCTGCTGCCGGCCAGACCTAAGGAAACGCTCGTGTCTCGCACCGACCTCAAAGCGCCGAAGAAACGACAGTCGGCCAGCAAAAAAGCCACTACCACGGATGTACCGGTCAGTCCACTCGAACCAACGTCGAAGGTCGACGATCTGCAGGGGGACAAGGGCCGGAAAAACGGCGGCGCGCATCAGTATGAGCGCATCAAGAGGATTGCGGCCGAGCTCTTCGCCACCCGGGGGTATCGCGCCGTGGGCGTGGCGGAAATCGGCGAAGCGGTAAAGTTGGGGCGGGGGGCGCTCTACTATCACATCAGCAGCAAGGAAGATTTGCTGTTCAGCATCGTCGTTCGCTACATTGAGCACTTGGTCATCCAGGGCCGTGACGCGATCGAAACGGAGCCTGATCCGGCAAAACGGATTTACATCCTGAGCCGCCAGCTTATGACGACGATTTTCGCCAACCTGCCGGAAATGACGGTCTGTTTCCGCGAGGCGGACTGCCTGACCGGCCAGCGGCACAGAATGGTTTCTGACCTTCATCAGTCTTATCAGGACATCTGGGCCGCGACCCTCAGAGAGGGCGAGAAGAAGGGGCGCTTCCGGCACTTGCCGACGGTCGCCATCAAGGGCGTGCTCGGCATGTACTTCTACAGCTTCCTGTGGCTGAAGCCCGGTGGACGGCAGTCGCCCAACGAGATCGCGGACATCTTCGCCGAAATGACGCTCTCCATCGCGGAAGGACGGCCTTCGAAAGGCCGCTGATTTTGCGCCCCCGCCACCCGATCAGAGATCGTGCGCCATCCGCTGGCGTTTGGTTTTCAGGTAGCGCTCGTTGAAGCGGTTCGGCGGGCTTATGAGCGGAATGCATTGAGCGACTGTTATTCCGGCATTGGCGAGGGCATCCCGTTTTAGAGGATTGCCCGACAGAAGCTTGATCGTCGCCATTCCCAGATCTTTGAGAATCCATGCGGCCAGCTCGTAATCGCGGGCATCGATCGGCATGCCGATTTCGACGTTCGCATCGACCGTGTCGGCGCCGTCATCCTGGCATTTGTAGGCCTGGAGCTTGCGGTAAAGGCCGATTCCGCGCCCTTCCTGGTAGGGGAGGTAGATGATGAGGCCAACGGGCGCGGTACAGATCTCGTCCAAGGCCAACTGAAGCTGGCGATAGCAATCGCATCTCAGCGAGTGAAAGATATCCCCCGTCACGCATCCCGAATGAATGCGCACGACCGGCACGGTATCGGGAGCGGTATCGGGGGCATGATTCAAGAGTGCGAGCACCTGCTCGTGGGATGCTCCTCCCTGATAGGCGTAAGCATCCAGCATCATTTCTCGCCCGCGCCAATCGATCGGTAGCTTGGTGACGACGGGCCCCTGCACCATCAGCGTTGTCATTATCGATCGCAATCTACGCTATCTGTCATCGTGGCCGGCACGATAGATCCTGAGATCGGGACCTGACCCATCGTAGAACCCGTCGGCGTTCGGCATCACGATCTTCGACAGGGCTTCTGCGTCCATGCGTGCGTCCTCGTCGACGATGTCCGCCTCCGACAGGATGTAGGCGGCAAGGGCGTAGACCTCGTCCGCAGAGAGAGAACCCGGCTGGTCGAACGGCATTGCCCGCCACGTGTAGTCGAACAGCGTGCTCGCCTGAGGCCAATAACTCTCGACTGTCTTCAGGGGCTTTGCACTCGTGAGCGATCCGCGACCGCCGACAAGCGCGGGGCCGGCCGCGTCGTAGTTGCCCTCGAGCTTCTCACCGTGACAGTAGAAGCAGCGCTGATGATAGATTTCTTTTCCTTCGGCCACGGTCCCGCTGCCAGGAGGCAAGCCTGTCCCGCCGGGCTGGATGGCGAAAAAGCGTGCAAGCTCCTCCGCCGACACCGGTGTGCCGATTTCAAGATCGTAATCCTGCGCGAATGCAGGCAGAGCGACGATCAAGCCCGAGAGCGCAAGGGCGAGGCGCTTAAGCATGGACATTCGTGACGCTCCCATCGGCTTCGACCGCCCAGCTCTGGATCGCGTTATAGTGATAGATCGCATTTTCGCCGCGGAGAGGGAGGAGTTGCGCACGGGTCGGCTGCACATAACCCGTCTCGTCGATGCAGCGGCTTTGCAGGACGGCGGGCTTTCCGTCCCAATGCCAAGGGAAGCTGAAGCGGACGGTGCACATCGGCTCGGGAACATTGTCGAGCCGCGCGGGCAGCCACGTCTTGCCGCGATTGAGAGAGATGTCGACGGCTTGAACGCGGCCTCTACCCGTCCATGCGAAGCCCTGAATCGAGTATTGGCCCGGCTTGGGAAGCATCATTTCTCCGGACGGAAACGTTATGACGGACTTTGCGTCCATCGCCAGCGTGTAAAGCTTTGCGCGCCCATCCTTCATCAGGTCGGTATAGGCAGACGTTTCCTCGCGGGTCATGAACGGGCGATCGCTCACTTGCAGCCGCCGCAGCCACTTGATGTGCGTATTGCCCTCGTAGCCCGGCAACACGAGCCGCAACGGATGACCTTGCTCGGGCCGCAGCGCTTCGCCGTTCTGCCCGTACACGATCAATGCATCCGAAAGCATTTTCTCGATCGGGACGCTGCGCGTCATGACGGCGGCATCGGCGCCTTCGGCGAGAACCCAGCCCGCCGTCTCCTTCAGTCCCACCGCGCGAGCGAGTGTCGCAAACGGAACGCCGGTCCACTCCGACGTGCTCAACAGGCCGTGCGTGAATTGAACGTTCTTTCCGGTTGCCTTCGACCATTCGCCCAGGGTGTTACCCGAGCACTCGATGAAGTATTTGCGCGTGACCGAGGGAAGGCTCTTGAGTTCCGCAAGCGTGAATTTTTTCGCCACGTCAACAAGGCCATGCAGGTAGAGCGCGTGGCGCGCAGGGTCGATCACCGGAATGCCGCCATGGTGCCGCTCGAAGTGCAGCCCCGATGGCGTGAGATTTCCGATCGTCGACGCAAGCGGTGTGAATGTCCAAGAGGTGACGTCGCTCGGATTGGGCGCCTTGGCACGCACTTCCGTCTCGAATTGCGAACGCGTGCCGTAGCCGCGGTCTTCGTGGACGCCGCGCCCCATGACCTTCGTGGGATCTTCGGGCACATCGTACTGGACCGCGCCCGGCGGCGGCTTTTTCTTGGTGTCCGCGAGTGCGCGCCCGCCGAGAAAAACCCCACCGGCGGCCGTCGTTGCCGCCGCCCCGGCCAGCAAAAGCTTGCGGCGGCCAACATCGATATCTGGACGCATGCCCTCCTGGCAGGGGCAGATCTCCTCGGTGGCGGGAAAGCTCTCTGTCACTTGTTTTCGCGTCAACGCGGCCTCGCTTGGACTATCAAATTATGTACGTACCGTCCGGTACATTTTTTTAGCGAATACCACCCGCGATTTCAATCGTCGAAAGGCGCGGATGAGGGGCGTGTGGGGGAGGAGAGGCCGGTTGCCGAACTTCTCGCTCGCGTTGCGTCAGGCGCTTAGAAGACCGTCGGCAAAGGTGTTCTCGCGCAAAAGCCGGCGGGCGTTTACGCAGTCCTGCACCATCTGCGTCTTGAGCGTCTCTACGCTGGTAAAGCGCTCTTCGGGTCTCTGAAAGCCGATGAACTCGACAACGAGCGAGGCCCCGTAGATGTCCTTGTCGAAATCGAGGATATGCACCTCGAGCCGTGGGGCGCCATTGTCGAACTGTGGGCGCGTTCCGTAGCACGCGACGGCGTCATAGGCGGTCCCGTCGACGATCGCGCGAACGGCATAGACACCCTGTGCCAGAAGCCGATCGTCTTCCAAAATTAAGTTCGCGGTCGCAAAGCCGAGCAAGCGTCCACGCTTGTCGCCGTGCACGACTACACCCTGGATTGTCCACGGCCGCCCGAGAAGCACGGCCGCGCCTTGTACGTCTCCGCGCTTCAACCGATCGAGAATAATGGAGGAGGTGACTTCCAGCCCCGTCGCGCCGTTCTCGGCCGACGAGAAGACAATGTCATGGCTGCTCATCGTTGTCGTCTCTTGTCGCGTTTCCCTGTCGGAACACCGGCTTGTTTCCGCCGGTTGTTTCCCTGTGATGTCTAAATGGGGGCCACCTGACCGTAGCGCGCATCGTGGTAGACGAGCGGTGCGCGCGATTCTGCGCCGGTGCCGACGACACGGCCAACGAAGATCGTATGGGTACCGATCGAGATCCTCTCGATGATCCTGCATTCGAGATGTGCGGCGGCCCCGCTGATCAACGGCACGCCGTTCTTCGTCACGACGTGACGGACGCTGTTGAATTGCTCCTCGCCCTTTCCGGCAAAGTGCTCTGCAATGTCTTTTTGCACATCCGCAAGAACGTTGACTGCAAAGTAACCCTTGCGATCGATGTGCGGGTGCGTGCGTGTCGACTGGTTAACCACGATGAGGATCGTCGGTGGGCTTGCACAGACGCTGCAGACAGCCGTGGCTGTAAATCCGTGAAGAGCGCCTTCGCCTTCGGTCGTGATGACGGTGACCGATCCTGCGAGATGACGCATCACCGAGCGGAACGCGTCGGCATCGACGTCGGTCTCCACGACGGCATCAACCCGATTGCGCATAATATTCGCGATCATTCAATACACTCCGTTGAGATTTCTGAAAGAGCCGTGGACTTGCGCGCTACAGCGGTTCTTGCCCGACAACATTCAAGCCATACCCTTCGATGCTCACGAGCGTTTGCTCGCGGTCCGAAAGAACGATCATGTCGCGGATGCCGACATCCCGTAGAATCTGGGCTCCGACGCCGTATTCGCGAAGCTCGGGGCCGGGCCGGGAATGTGGGCTGCCGTTGAGAATACGTTGGGAGAGCGCCGTCGGCCGGCCATCGTTGATCATGACGATCGCTCCGCGTCCGCGCTTGAGAATGCGGTGCATGGCGCTGCTCATCCCTTCGCCGTCCCGGGCCAAGATGACGTCGCCGACCGGGTCAAATCTATGCAGGCAGACGAGCGTCGGTCCGGGTTTTTTCAAGTCGCCCTTGACGAGAAGGATGTGCTCGCCGTGCTCGACCGTGTCGCGATAGACGTGAAGCTGCCATTCGCCGAAGCAGGGATGATGGATGCCGGACGAGGCGACCAACGTAATCAGCCGCTCGGTGCGAAGCCGATAGGCGATGAGATCGGCAATTGTGCCAAGCTTGATCCGATGTTCCCGCGCGAAGCGTTTGAGATCCGGGAGACGAGCCATCGTCCCGTCGTCGTTCATGACCTCGCAGATCACGCCTGAAGGGTTGAGCCCGGCGATGCGCGACACGTCGACGGCCGCTTCCGTATGTCCCGCACGCACGAGCGTGCCGCCTTCGCGTGCGATCAGCGGAAAAATGTGGCCGGGGCTCACGATATCCCGCGCCAGGCATTCCGGATTGATGGCCACCGCGATGGTCCGCGCCCTGTCGGCAGCGGAAATGCCGGTTGTGACGCCGGTCCGCGCTTCGATGGAAAGCGTGAACGCGGTCTGCAGGCCCGGCCCAGGAGACTGCACCATGGCGCTCAGCTTCAGCTCGGCCACGCGCTGCGGCGTGAGCGCGAGGCAGATCAGCCCGCGCGCGTGCTTCGCCATGAAGTTCACGACTTCTGCGGTAGCGAACTGCGCCGGGATGACGATGTCGCCCTCGTTCTCGCGGCTTTCGTCGTCCACGAGGATGAAACATCGCCCTGCGCGGGCTTCCTCTATGATCTCCTGAGCGGTGCTGATTTCCCCACCCTTGGGGTTCGGATGCGTGATCATGAAGTTCATGACAGTGCTATCCTCTTGAATTGGCCGTGGGCCGTCCGTTTTGCGCATGACCGGCGCTCCATCGGGCACATCACCTACAACACCACTTCGAGCGGCCGCGGCGGATCTGCTCGTTCCAGTTCGCGCACCAGCGGAATAACCCGCTCGCCGAAGAAACGGGTTTCCTCATGGAAGTGCAGAAACCCGCACAGGATCATATCAATCCCATTCTTTCGTAGTTTGTGAATTCTGCGGGCGATTTGTTCGGGAGTTCCGATCAGATTGGTTCTGAAGCCGTCGTTGTACTGCACGAGATCGCGCTCGGCCGAATCCGCCCACATCCCCTTGCCTTCGGGGCTTGCCTGGCCGGCTTCCTTCACGTCCGTCTTGAAACGGGAGATCGCAACGGTATCGGCCGCGGCGATCACCCGGTCGAGTTCGGCGCGCGCCTCCGCTTCCGTTTCGCGCGCGATGACGAACGCATTGACGCCGAAGCGAACCCGCCGGCCCGCCGCGAGCGCCATCTTGGTGACGTTCAAGGCTTGCGCCTTGTGCACTTGGAGGGAGTTGCCGTTCATGAAATACCAGTCGGAGACGGCCGCAGCCATGCGCTGGGCCGCCATCGAGTTTCCGCCCTGGAATATTTCCGGCATAGGACGGCCGGGAAGCGCCAGAGGCTTCGGCTTGATCGTGTAATCGTCGATCTGCCAGTACTTGCCGGCATAGGAGAAATTGTCGGTCGACCAGGCGCCGCGGAGAATATCGACGAACTCGCGCGAGCGATCGTAACGCTCGTCGTGAGGGATCCACGGAACGCCGAGAGCGTCGAACTCCTTGCGATACCAGCCGCTCGCGACATGGAGAGACCAGCGACCGTTGAAAATCTGATCGGCCGTCGCACCATGTTTCGCGATCACGCCTGGATGGAAGATGCCGGGAAGGATCGCCGTAACGATGTTGAGGCGTTCCGTGTTGGCGAGCAGGGCCGCTGAGAACATGACCGAGTCGTGCTGATACTCGGCGCCGTAGCTTCCCATGAATCGGATCTGAGTCAGGGCGTAATCGAACCCAACGTCCTCGGCGATTTTCACCAGCTTGACGTTGTAGTCGAGGCTCCAATCGGTTCGCTGCGGCAGCTTGCTCACGACAAGACCGCCACTCACATTGGGGACCCAATGCGCAAACTTCATGGGTGAAACTTCGCGGTTACCCATTGCAACTTCCCGAGAGAGAATCCTACGTCGTCACGTCTGCCGCGATCATTCTGCAACGGCAGCGACGCCACGAGATCAAACTTAGACTTTAGCCCGCAGCCGACAGCGGATTGCGATCCGCATCGCCGCACAATCTCTTTACCTCGCCGACCACTCGATCGATCCTGGCGAGAAGGAGCTCGTTTGCAATTTTACCGTCGCGAATGTCGTCGCCCACGGCGTAGAGCGTGGTCGGCACGGTCATCATCGCGAAGAAGCTCATCAGCGGGCGAAGCTGATGCTCCAGAACCAGCCCGTGCATGGCGCTGCCGCCCGTCGCACAAAGCACGACCTTGCGTCCCCGCATGGCATCGATGTCCACGAGATCGAAGAAGTGCTTGAGAAGGCCCGTGTAGCTCGCCCGGAAGATCGGGGTGCCCACGATGAGAAGATCGGCGCGCTCGGCGAGACGCACGAGGCGCTCCCCTTCCGCTGTAATGTCGTCACGCGTCAGGCCGCTCAAAACGTCACGGCCCCCGACGGAGAGCGACACCGTGTGATCCTCGACAGGCAGCTCGCGCGCGATCGCGTCGCCAACGGCATCGACCAGAACGCCGGTGCGCGATTGCGCACTCGGACTCCCGTTGACTCTCACCATCGTGACCATGAACGTTTCTCCCGAATTCTTGTCTCGACTCTCAAATTTGCATGGAGTCGATTTTGTGTATCGATCGGTCCATATTGGCGACAAATAAGGCGGGAGGCAAGAGGGAACGTCGCCGATTGTCGCACAATTTATCGTCTGTGGTGAAGGATCGTCATCGAGATGACCGGACACCCGCGTGTCCACGCCCGCTTGATCGCGACGGCGCCTTCACAAAAAGGAAAAGCCCCGCAGTCGTGGGCGACCGCGGGGCTCGTTTGCCTGCATAGCGATGGATTTTAGAAGCTGATGAAGCCGCCAAAGACCACCGTCGACATCGGTTCCGTCTCCACGCCGGGAACATCGACTTCATGCTCACGGTAGCGGAGCCACACCGTCATGGCGGCCGCATCGATCTCCTGGGCCACACCGAAGCCCCAGAAGGTCGCTTCCGATCCCCGCACGACGCGGCCGATATCATCGGTGGGGTCGTTCGGGGTGCCTGCGTCGTTGGTCACGAAGGCGCTATCGGTCGCGCGGAGATACTCGCCGTACGGAATCGTCGCGCCGATGGACGTCGGCTTGAGGCGGATACCGCTCTTGATGTACCACGTATCCGACGCCGGATTGTTGAGCGGGTTCACATCCTGATCGATATGCCCCCATGCGCCGTGCGCAAACCATCCGGACGGATTGTGCTGAAGGTAGATGCTCGCCTGCGTGTATTCGAGCTTGCCCTTCGCAGGAGCGCCTTTCCCCGACTCCGTCGTCTCGGAGTACGTTGCGAGCGCTTTGAAGGTGAAATCGCCAAGGTCGTTGTTGATGTAGCGTGCCGCGACGGCCCAGTTGTCGTCGCCACCCCAGGACGCGCTCGCCGAGAAGCCGGCGATGACCGGCGAGTCGTAGCGCACCACTTCGATCGGAAGACCGTTACAGTCGCCCGGGCCTCCGCCGTAACCACGGCAGGACGAGGCGTTGCCCCAAATCAGCGAATCCCCGGGCGCGAAGTTTCCGCGAACGAAGAAGCCGAATACGTCGTAGGCGACCCAATAAGCGGCCTGAAGCGTTCCCGAGCTGTCGAGCGCAACAACCGCGCTGTCGTCCGCCGGCGAGTTGCGGCCGACGCTCACGCGGCCGAGCGTCTCGCTTTTTGCGAACCAGTAGGAATAGAGCACCTGCAGGCTTCCCGGCCCGCCGCCGCCGAGGGCAGCGCCGCCGGCGTGCGTATCCTGGTTGGTGGTGTAGACGTCGCTCGTGATCGCCTCGATATGCAGTACGAAGCCGACGGAGACGTCTTTTGTCACCTGTGCGCTGCCCGTGAAGTTCACGTTGCTTGCGAACGCGGTGCCGAGGCCGGTGATGTACGTGTTGGATTCGACGCCGTCATCCCAATGAACGATCTGTTCGGAGACCCAGCCCGCAATTGCGAGGGAAACCTTGCGATTGCCTTTTCTTGCTGTGGAAGCCTCAAGTTCCGCAATGCGTTCCTCCAAATCCGCACAGCAATTGCCGCCGAAATCGGCTGCTTGAACGGTGGGACTGGCAACGACGAAACAGCTACCCAACGCGACTGCAATTAATGTTTTTAACCTTCTCATGATTTCCCCCGAGCGTGGACGATTCGCGCTTATCTTAAGCAATTATACCGAACGGTCCATCCATTCGCGTGGGGTTGGAGCCGGTGCTGGCGGGCGTGGATCGGAGCTCTCTCGGGCGCGGTGCGTGGCCAGAACCTAGCTTTCGCTATTGTTTTTTCGTGATCTTTTTCACGTCGCGAGATGGGGTGAACTTCGGCGAAAGCACAGGCATCGCTCACAGAGAACGGTGGGAAACCGATCCGATTCGACGCTTGTTTGGCCACAATGTGTGGCCGCGAAGCATCAAAAAAACGTCGGGCACCGCCTTCGGGAGCGCGCTTATTTCTCCGAGTCGCGAGAAATCAACGGCGATACAGAAGCGGGATTTTCGGTTTCGTATTGCGGGGGAGAAGGAACGCTCATACCCCGGCGTTCTCGGCCTCTCCACCGCTTTATAGGGCCCCTCATAAGCACCACGACCTCCACCGAAACGCACACGAACACTTGCGCTCGCGTCGGAACCTGTCTAAATGGACCGGTCGGTACACTTGACCACGTCGTACGTTGTCGCCCGTCTCGCCTCGATGCAATCGCAGCAGGAAACGGGCACATCGTTACGCACGCAGGCACCGGCACGTGGCTTCACCAACGCGTCTCGTCAGAGGGTCATGGAATGCGATCGCGCCACGAGATCGCGCCCTTTCGCCGGGACAAGAAAAAACGACAGACCGCGAGCAGCTCTTCACGGGATCGCGCAATCACATCACGTACCGAGGAAACGCAATGAAGAAGCGCATTATTCTGAACTGTTTCGACATGACCTGTGTCGGCCACCAGGCCGCAGGCACGTGGCGTCATCCGTCGAGCCAAGCTTGGAACTATAATACGATCGACTACTGGACGAACCTCGCGAGAGAGCTGGAGCGCGGATGCTTCGACACGCTCTTCATCGCGGATGTGGTCGGTGTGTACGACGTCTACCGCGGATCGGCCGAGGCCGCTCTCAAGGACGCCGCTCAGGTTCCGGTCAACGATCCGTTCGGCGCTATTTCGGCCATGGCGGCGGTCACCGAGCATGTCGGATTTGGCATCACCGCCGCCGTCACGTTCGAGCCGCCGTACCTTCTGGCTCGCCGCCTTTCCACCCTCGATCATCTGACGAAGGGTCGCGTGGCCTGGAACGTCGTGTCCTCCTACCTGAACAGCGCCGCGCTCAACATCGGCATGGATCAGCAGATCGCGCACGACGAGCGTTACGAGATGGCCGAAGAGTACATGGATGTCATGTACAAACTCTGGGAAGGCTCGTGGGAAGACGGTGCCGTTCATCGCAACAAGGAAACGGGCGTCTTCACGGATGGCGCGAAGGTTCATCCGATCCGCCATCAGGGTAAGTACTACAAGGTGCCGGGCTTCCATCTTTGCGAGCCGTCGCCGCAGCGCTCGCCTGTGATCTTCCAGGCCGGCGCCTCGGGACGTGGCCGGCGCTTCGCTGCCCGTCACGCGGAAGGCATGTTCATCCTCGCCACGAACGTCGAGCAGTGCGCGCAGATGACCAAGGACATCCGCGACCTGGCCGAGAAGGAAGGCCGTTCGCGCGACTCGGTCAAAATTTTCATGCTGTACACGGTCATCACCGGCGCAACCGACGAAGCCGCGCAGCGCAAGTACGAAGAGTATCTGTCCTACGCCAGCCCCGAGGGCATGCTGGCCCTCTACGGCGGCTGGACCGGCCTCGACTTCTCGCAGATCGACCTCGACGAGCCGCTCCAGGCCGTGGAGAACGACAGCCTTCGCACGACCCTCGAGTCGCTCACGGGCGGCGACGGCGGCAAGCCGTGGACCGTTCGCGAAGTCATTCGCAACCGCTGCATCGGCGGTCTCGGCCCCGTGTTTGTCGGCGGTCCGAAGACGGTTGCGGACGAGCTCGAGCGTTGGGTCGACGAGGGTGGCATCGACGGCTTCAACCTGGCCTACGCAATCACGCCGGGCACGACCTCGGACTTCATCGACTACGTCGTTCCCGAGCTTCGCAAGCGTGGCCGTGTGCAGACATCCTACAAGGATGGCACGTTCCGTCAGAAGCTTATCGGCACGCCCGATGGACGCGTCGAGCCCACCCATCCGGCCGCTCAGTATCGCGGCGGCTTCGCCGGCAAGGAAAGCGTGGCCGACAGCACGATCGCATCGAAGCACAAGCTTACCGAGCCGGCGGAGTAAGTGCGAAGACGCTGGGGAAAGGGTTTAACCTCGCCCTTTCCATCCTCTCCGTCGCCCTGACTTCCGTCCCCTTAGAGCGGCGGTGAAAGAGCTAAGCCCAGACGCACTCCCAAGCGTCTGGGCTTAGTCGTTTCGAAGGCTCTGGCAGGCAGCGCTCGCCTGGGCCGTGGCTGCACCCGCAGACATTTCTAGAGTCCGTTCGCCGAGACGCGCATCCTGGCGCGCCGCCACGGAACGAGAGCGGAGCCGATGAGCATCGCGGCGCTCGCGCCCATGGCGATGTTGACCGCAGTGGCGACCGGGTCGGCCGGTTGCACTCCCCACGCCCTGGCGTGCAGTCCGATCATGGCGAGCAACGCGACGCCGCTCACAGCACGGAGGAGACGCCCCGCAGCGAACGCGTCGGGCAGGGCGAGGGCGCCGGCGATGGCCACGACCGTCACGACGAGATAGGTGGAGACGGCGATGGATGCTGCGTCGGTGAGCAACACCGCAACCGCCACCGCGGCAATGGCGAACGGTTGCCCCCACATGACGCCGCTCCACACGTTTTCCCATCGAGGCGCAGGCCGGCCGGCCGCGCGCCGCCGTGCCAGCCAGATCGTGATGCCGGTCGCCGTCACCACCGTCATCGCAAGGCCCAGGAGCCCGTACCCGATCTTGACCGCAAATCCTCCGAACCAGCCGAAGTGCAGCGGCTGCAGCGCGCCGAGGATCTGCTTGCCGATGCTGCCCGTCTCCAGCCCGCCGTCGCCGAGCCACCGTCCCGTCCCGTCGAAATAGTAGGTGTTGGCCATGGCGAGGTGGCCTGGCGTGCGCATGCCGACGTGGACGACCTGCCCGGCCTTCGCGATATGCTGAATGGTCACGCTGGCGAACACGGCGTCGGGATGCCGGGCCTGCACTTGGCGGATCATGTTCGCGACATCGGGAAGGGGGGCCGCGGTTTCGTCTTCGCTCGCCATGGGGCCGAGGATCGTGGCGAAGGCTTTTTCGGAATCGCCGTCGTAGGCAGCGAGCGCGAGGACGCCGACGACCAGTGTCGAGAGGCCCAGCAGCGCCCCCGTCGTCGAGACGACGACATGGAACGGCAGCCCCCAGACGCCGAGGCGGTTGTGCAGATCGGCTTGTTCGAGACGCCGTGCGCCGCCCCGCCTGAGCGCAAAAGCATCCTTGAAGAGGCGCGGATGCGAGAGCAGGCCCGAGATCAGCGAGGACAAGAGCGCGACGCCCGTAAGCCCGACAAGAAACAGCCCCCACGTGCGCGGCAAGTGCAGGTGCATGTGGAGGTTGGCGACGAACTCGGACCAGGGCGTGTGGGAGGGGGCGACAAGCGTCCCTGTTTCGTCCGCGAGCCAATCGCCCTCGACGCCGCTCTCGTGATCGTGGAAGTGGACGATGACGCGCTTTTGGACAGGGTTCGGCCCCAGCACGAAGATGTCGTGCACGGCTCCGGCGGCCAGGGCTTTCTCGTAGGCGCCAGAAACGGCTGCAGCGACGGCATCGGGGGTGAGAGGCTGGGTGACGACAGGGGCGTCCGGTTGCTCCCAGCGATAGAGTTCGTGCAGGAACACGGCCAGCGTACCGCTGATGCAGACGACATAGATGAGCGCGGCAAAAGCGATCCCGAGCGCCGAATGCCCGGCCAGCATGGCGCGCACGAACTCGGGCGGGAGGAACGGTCTCTTGCGGGCTTTCTGACGAACGGCGTCCTGCATCACGTGAGGACCTTCGGAAGAAACGCGATGCCATAGCCGGCAGCAGATATGGCGAGCAGGATCAGCGTTGCGCGCACGAGCCGCGGATCGGAAAGAGTCCAGGCCATTCCGCCACCCCACAGGATCGGCACCATCAGGCCGCCGATGACGGCGCGGTCCTGCGGCGGAAACGGCAGAGCCACCGCCAACGCGACGCCAACGCCGATCGCGGCGACGCCGGCGAGCACGATCGCAAGCAGGCTCTTGGCGATGCCTCGTCTCCAGTTCGTGGAACGCACGGCGGGATCGTATGCCGTTTCGCGCGCATTGCGGATCTTGGCGGTGCGCCGCTCATGCGTGACGACGATGAGCGTATAGGCGACCAGCGACAGCAGGCCGACGGCATAGGTCGTGCCCATCTCCGCCCCCCACGCTGCGCCAAGCACGGCGAACGCCGCGAGAACGATGATCCAGCCCGCGATGAGCAGCCCGACCCCGCGCGCGCCCCGCGAGAGCCAGCGGTGGCGCACAACGGCGATGCCGGCGGCCATGAAAAGGCCACCGGCAAGCGTGAGCAGGAAGGGATCGTCAAGCGCCACGGGCACTCCGGTCCTCGCATCAGAACTTATAGGTGAACCCGGTGGTGATGGTGCGAGCCTGGCCGATGAAGCAATCTCCTCGATAGACTGCGCATGACGTGATCACATACTCGTCCTCGAGATTCTGCGCGGTGAGCTGCCACCGCCAGTCGTCCGTTTCATACGCCACCATCGCGTCGAACAGCGTGAACGACGGAGTTTCAAGGAACAGCTCCTGTCCGCTCGTGATGTCGCGACCCCAGCTTTCCGCGCCACCCACATACCGCACGCCGGCGCCGAACGAGAGACCGCGAAGTGGTCCGTCCAGCACGCTGTAGATCGCCCACAGAGACGCGAGGTGCTGCGGGATACCGTCCACCCGCTTGCCCTCCATGAAGTCGGAGATCCCGGACGGAAGCGAATAGAGCTCCGGATACTTGTCGAACACTGCGTCGGTATAGGAGTAGGAGCCGATCATTTTGATCTCCGGCGTGATCCGGCCGATGGCCTCGATCTCGAAGCCGCGCACCTTCACGTCTGCGCCCTGCACGGCGTCGAAGAGCACGTCCGGCTGCACGATCTGGTTCTTGTCGAGCAGTTCGTAGGCCGCGGCGCTCAGCACGAACGGTACGCCGTTCGGCTGATACTTGAATCCGACTTCGATCTGCTCGCCCTCGATAGGCCCTGCAGGCCGCAGCGCGGCCGGCCCCTGGGTGATCGACGTGTAGAGATCGGATCCGACGGGCTGGCCCGGAAGCGGCGTAAACGACGTCGAATAGGACACGTACGGCGTAAGGCCGAAGTCGAAATTGTACATGAGCGCGGCACGGCCCGTCGTTGCCGTGTGATCCTCGTCGGGGCCGCCAGCCTGCTCCGCCTTGAGCCAATCGTGGCGCAGGCCCAGCACCGCGACCCAACGATCCACTTTGATCTGATCCTGAATGTAGATGCCCGTCTGGCTCTGAGTCTCTTCGGGCCGCCACACGAACGGGAGCGCATCGGGTGAGACAATGCCGTCGGTGAAGGAGACGAGATAGTTCGATTGGCCGTACCGCGGATTGTAAATATCGAAGGCAGGCTGGAACGGTAGCGGGAAGAACGGCTGGAGCGCAGGGTTCACCGAGCTCGTGGTGAGCATGTTGTCGACAATCGTTCCCGCATTCCGCTGGTTGGTCTGGAAGCGCATGTAGTCGAACCCGCCTGTGACCTTGTGCACGACCCAGCCCGTGTCGAACGTCGCTGTCAGATTCGTATCGGTGTTGAAGATGTCGGTTTCCTGGTACGTCGCCGTGCGGGCTCGTGCGAGCTCCGTGCGGCCCGCGTTGAGGAAGGGCGCATTGTCCCCGACGAGCGTTCCAGGCGGCAAGCCAAAGGCGCCGAGCGCTGAATCGATGAGCTGCATGCGCGTCGGCGAAAGGGAGGCCGCATAAGTCGAATCGTAATCGTTCTCCGTATGCACATAGCGCGAGACGTGCCTGAGTTTCAGGGCATCACTGAATTTATGGTCGACGAGGGCCGACACCGATTGGGACTCGGTGTCGTAGCGGTCGGTCGGCTCGCCCGTGAACGTGCTGCGGCGAACCCGCTCGCCGGTGACAGTGTTGGGGAACAGTGTGCCTTCCGCCGGCAGGAACTGTTGCGTAGAGCCGGACTTGTCGTTGCGGAGGTGGCCGAGCACGGTGATGCTCGTGTCGTTGGTGGGACGATACGTGAGAGACGGCGCGAGCATCAGCCGGTCGTTCTCGACGAAATCGACCTGCGTGTCCGCGTCCCGCGCAAGGCCGACGATGCGGTAAAGCCACTTGCCATCCTGCGTGAGCGGACCGGTCATGTCGAGCTTCACCTGCTTGAAGTCGAATGAGCCGTATTCGACGCCGATCTCACGATAAGGAATGTCGCTCGGAAGCTTCGAGACGGCGTTGACGATGCCGCCCGTCGGCGCTTGCCCGTAGAGCATGGAGGAGGGGCCGCGCAACACTTCAACTCGCTCGAGCGAATAAGGCTCGATCGGGACCGTGCTTTGGCTGTAGCCATACGTCGTACGCAGTCCGTCGACGAAATAGCTGCCGGCGATACCGCGGATGATGCTCGAATCGCCGCGGCTGTCGAAGCCGAACGGGTCCGCGAACGCGCCAGGGATATAGCGCAACGCTTCCTGAAGGTTCTGCACGCCCTGGTCGCGCATCTGCTCCTGGCCCACGACGGAGATGGATTGGGGCGTTTCCTTGAGCGGGGTATCGGTCTTCGTCGCCGAGGTGGAATCGCCCGCAACGTAGTCGACGACAGGCGAGGGGTTCGAGACGCCGGTCGGCCGGATATCGCCGCGTGGCGTGGGCTCGACAGCGGGGTTCGAAGTCGCAACCGCGTCCACGTTCTTTTTCTGGGCGGACTTTTTGGCTTTGGTGGGTGTGGCCTGCACCTCGACGGTCGGCAATTCGGTCGCCGCGCCGGCAGGTTGCGCGGCGGTTTGGCCGAAGGCGGCGAGCGGTCCGGCAGTTGCAGCGAGCGCGCATGCGGCAAGGCGCGCGGAAACGCGCGCAGGTCGTCTCAGAATGTCCATTGTCTCGAGCCCCAAAGACCCCGTGGGATATCAGCGACCGCGGCCGGTCGAGGCGCCGTCCTCGTACGCACAGCCACGTCAACCAGGGGACGTTACGTCCGTATTTCCTTATTTGTCTACTATAAAAGTAGAGTTTCGGCGCACCTGTGGCGGCCGTACATCAACCGGCTGTCCGAGGGCTGTAAGAAAAGATCCGCGCAGTGACGGAAGCAGTGCGCGTCACGCCGAAGGCGTGCCTCTGGCACGACGACGCCACCATTGGCTTGTCTTGCCTCACCCGGAAAGGCGCGGTCCTTTCGCGCTTCCGGGTCATGTCGGAGACATGCTTCCAGCATGACACGAAAGTCCTCGCGTCAATGCCCATCCAGTATTGAGTACGGACCCTAGCTCAACCACCGTTCCGAGTGATGAGACAAACGCGAGCGGCCCGCCCGTTTCCACACAAGGATACAGGGCGGGGCGCGTCGAAAGTCGGTCGGATCGGCCGGCGAGTTCAGTCCGCTTTGCCGGCTGCCCGCTCGAGCGCGGCTTCCGTCTCGGATTTCTTCGCCTGCCTCAGCATGGCGCCGGAGCTTGCGATCGGCGGGCCGGGCACGATCTCCCGCTCGGCTTCAGCGTCGGCCAACCGCTCGGTTTCGGCGGGCCGGCTCGCGGACCCGGCGTCCGTCTCGAAACCGAATAGTCGTCTGATGATCGTCAGCATGTCCGTGCTCCTCGTTCGCTCATGAAAACAGCGAACGCTGCGCCGGCCTCAAGGTTGCGGGCGGCGGCCGGGAAAGCCTGCGAAATACGGGGGCGGGTTTGGGCGCACCCGCCGGAACGTCCGGAGGGCGTGGACGTTCTGGCTTCCACCGCCCAACCTTCGGAGTGATACCTATGGATACGCTGGAAAAGCTCTTCGAAACGACGCTGAGAGACGTCTACTACGCTGAAAAAGCGATCTTAAAGAACCTGCCGAAAATGGCGAAGAAGGCGAGCTCTCCGCGGCTCCAGGCAGCCTTCGAGGAGCACATCGAGCAGACGGAAGGCCAAGTCGATCGCCTGGAGAAGATTTTCGAGATGATCGGAAAGTCCGCGCGCGGCAAACGCTGTCCGGCGATCGACGGACTCGCCGAGGAAGCGAGCGAGATCATCGAGGAGGCCGAGGACGACACTGTTCGAGACGCCGGGATGCTGAGCGCCGCTCAGGCCGTCGAGCACTACGAGATCTCCCGCTACGGAACGCTGGCCGCTTGGGCGGACAAGCTTGGGATGTCCGACGCAGGCGACCTGCTGCGCGAGACGCTCGAGGAAGAAAAGGAAACCGACATGAAGCTCTCGAAGCTTGCAGAGTCGGAGATCAATGCGCGCGCCGAACAGGGCGACGACGACACGCCCAAGGGCAAAGCGTCTTCGAAGAAGAAGAGCGCAGGCAACCGCCACGCCTCGGCCTAATCAGACACGAGCGGCCCCGGAGACATCGATCTCCGGGGCGTTGCAACTCGTTGCCCGCAGACAGGCGCACGTCAGAACCGCCACTGCACGCGGCCGCTGAGGCCGTGATCGTCCGCGTCGTCGGAAATCCGCCCGTGGTAGGAGATGCCGAAGGTGGTATCCGGACCGCTCGATATGTCGAGCCCCGCTTCGATGAGCGCACTGTCGCGTGCAATGGGAACGCCTGCGATCGAAATGCCCGCGCCGCCGGACGCGAACGCCAGCCCCGTCACCGGCGTCACGTCGCCGAAGGCGTGCTGCCACGCGAGCGAGAGCCGAGGTACGAAGGAGAGTCCGTCCGCGTCGATCCGCGTCGCGGCACGAAGCCCCAGCGTGGAATAGCCGGTATCGAGATTGCCCGAACGAACCGCCAGCGCCGCAAGGCCGCCCCGTTCCGCGAAGCTCTCGGTGCCGGCGTGCACCCACGCGAGACCGGCAAACGGTTCGAAAGCGAGCGCACCTGAAACGAACGGTCGGGCAATCTCGCCGAAGATCTGGCCGGTGTCGCCGTCGTAAGAGCCGTCCAGGCGATCGGCAAATCCCGGCAGCACGATTGCGCGCTCCGTGTCGATGTCGTGCCAGGACCAGGAGGCGCCCGTGCGAAGCGCAAAGCCACCGATCCAGCCGCTGGCATAGCCGGCGAGATGATAGCTCTCGATGTCCGCCGAGCTTGCCCGCGCGCCCACGCTCAGGTTGGTGTGCGCATAGCCGGCCGCGAGCCCCGCGCGCCACCCGCTCGCGAGCGCGACGTCCATGCCCGAGACGAAGCCGCCGACGGAGCGGTCGATTCCGGCCGCATTGCCGTCGCTGTCGTCGTCACCCCACGCGCCGTAGCCTTGCGCCCAGTAAACCGGTCCGGCGTGCAGGCGTGCCGTCGCGGCGTCGTCGCGATGCCGGGCGCCGAGCGCCATGCGTCCTGGCGGCGGACTGGCTGCGGCAACGGCCATCTGGCCAGACGCTCCGGACGCCACGAGCTGGCTGCCTCCGGAGGAGGACGATCCGGGTGCATTCGGCGAAGCCTGTCCCATCCGCGAGAACAGGATGTTGCGGAGATAGCGGCTGTCTTGCACGAGCACGCCCGCGATCGAGGCATGCACCTCGCCGGAGAGCGCATCAAACGCACGGCGTGCGCCGTCCGCGTCGAGACCCGCGATGGAGTCGGTGATCGCATCGCTTCCGCCGCGCTGATCGAGCATGCCGGCAACCGCGGCCTGATTGCGCGTCTCGGCGACGTCCGCGAAGCGGAGCGTATTGCGAGCGAGCGTCAGCACCACGTCGTTGCCGTCGCCGCCCGTATAGGTCACGGTGGGTGTGAGGAAGGCGAGATTGCTCGTGATGTCGGCGAAGGCGCCGGCAATCGCGTCGTTTCCGTCGTTGTCGATGATGACGTAGGACGTGCGGGCCGCGTAGCTGCCGTTGTCGGCCAGCACGCGCAGGATGGAGCCCGTGAGGTCGACCGTCCCGAGCACGACGACCTTGTCGCTTTGACCTGCCGCGTTGGTTTCGATTTCGAGGATGGCGCCGGGGCCGAGCACATATGCGCCGAGGATGGTTTGCGTGCCGATCGAGTTGCCCGGCGCGTGAATGCCGCCCGAGCGGATCGTGACGTTGGACATCGTGCCCGTGCCTTTGAGAACTGCGCCGTCCTCGAAGTAGGTCGTGCCCGAGAGCGTGCCCGAAATGACCAGGGTTCCGGCGAGGATCGTCATCGAGCCGGAGAACGTGTTGTTTCCGGACAGGACGACCAGGTTCGCTCCATCCTTGATGATGGAGCCGTCGCCGCTGACGTCGTTGTCGATCACGACATCGACGCCGTTGTCCTGATTGAATGTGAGCGTGGTGCCGAGGCCGTGAACGGTAATGCCGCCGGTCAGGCCTGACGTTGCATTCTGGAACGTGAGTGTGTTGGCGCCGCCCGTGAACGTGAGCGCATCGGCGCGCACGCCGTCTCCCGAAAGGCCGCCTGAAATCGAGCCGCTGGTGACGATCGTAAGATCCGAACCGACAATGCCCGCACCGCCGGCTCCGGCTTCGCCAGGAAAGCCGTTCGGACCATCGCCTGGAGCACCGCCATCACCGCCGCGCACCGTGCCGTTGATCGTGAGAGCGACATCGTTGCCGAAGATGCCGACTCCACCTGCGCCGCCCGCGCCACCGATTGCCGTGGTGCCGAGTGCGCCGCCACCATCGCCGCCATGACCGCCGGCGATGGCACCGGAGCTCGTGAAGGATGCTCCCGGATCGCTGAAGTAAATGCCGACGCCACCGTCGCCGCCGTTTCCGCCCAGAAAACGATAGCCGGGAGACAGGCCGCCCGCGCCGCCCTTGCCGCCCGTGATGCTCAGCGCGGCGTTGTCGAACGAGCCGCCGCCTGTGATGAGCGCGCCGAAGCCGCCCGCGCCGCCACCGCCGGCTGCGCCAGGCCCCGAAGTGGTGCCTGTGCCACCCGCGCCGCCGTCGCCGCCGGTTAGGTCGGTGCCGCCGAACAAGCCGGTAAACCCGTTGCCGTGAAATCCGCCGCCACCGCCGCCACCGCCGCCGGCGTAGTTCGCCGTCCCCCCATCCTCGCCGTCCGGATTGAGCGCCGTGCCGCCCGCGCCGCCCGTGCCGGGGATTGAGCAGAGCGAAATCGGACAGTTATAGATATCGCCGAGCCCTCCCGTGCCGCCGCCCGCTCCACCGCCGCCACCGCCGAAGTAAGCAGAGCCTGCCGCGCCGTCGTCGCCGTCGGCCCCCATATAACCGCTGCCACCCGGTACGCCGATCTCGGCATCACCAAATCTGCCGATTTGCCCGCCACCGTGACCGCCGTCGGCGAAGGCCGCATGAGACAGCATCTGCGCCGACAGGCCCATAGCGCCGACCAGCATCGTGGTGGTGAGGAGCGCCCGCGCCATCGCTTCCACGCCGGGCAGCTTCGGCCGATGGGTGCGGACGGCATGTTCCGCGTCGCGCATAAGCGTTTCGCTATCGAGCGCACGGCAGGCTGCATCGATGGCCTCGGCATAGGAGCTTGCGGCGCGCGCGGGATCGCATAGCGCGCTGAGCCGCCACGGTGCGCCCTGGTGCGTGCGCTCAGCGAGGTATCGGCTTACGGCGCCGGCATCCGGCACAAGCGGATCGACGAAGCAGGCGCGGTCCGAGAACAGCTCCCGATGAACGGGCAGATCCGAGAGGATCAGCGGCGTCCCGTGGCAGGCGGCCTCGGCCGCCGACATGTTGAAGCCTTCGAAGCGCGACAGCGTCAGGAAGGCGCGTGCGCGGCGGTAAAGCCCGTCGAGTTCGCGGCGCGGGACGTAGCCCAGATGTCGAACGCGCGCCTGCACCGCCTCCGGCAGGTTCGCGAGATCGCGCTGGAACTTCTCCCCGCCATGCCCGGTGACGACGAGCTTGAGCTGCGGGTCGCGCTCGGCAAGGGACGCGAACAGCGACAAGAGGCCGGAAAAATTCTTGTGCGGATAGTGATGGAACGACGACAGCAGGAACGGCGCGCCGTCGTCGAAGGCGGATGTGGCGGTCGGGTCGATCTCGATCGGATTGTAGATGACGGTATGTCGGCGCGGCGTCCCAAAGCGCCGGACGTAGTGCTGTCGCGCCGCTTCGCTGATGAAGACGACCTGATCCGCACGGTCGCCGGTATTCGCAAACGCCCGTTCGAGCCACCGCAGCCGGCCGGCGCTGAACAGCTCGGGCAACGCGTCGAATTGGACGTCATGAACAACGTTGATGATACGCGGGCCGGACGCCGCGGGATCGCGTGCCACTGGCGATTGGAAGTTCGGGAAGAAAAATACCGAGCTGGGATCGGTCTTCGCCAGCAGTTCGGCGATGTGCCGTTCGCGATCGATGTAGGCCATCTGCGAGGCGTCGGGCGCGCCGAGACGCGTCGCAGCCTCCCTCGCCGAGATCAGGCGCGCGCCGTAGCGGGCCTTGAGCTGGCGGAACAGGATTTGCGAGAATTCGACGATGCCGCCGATGGATGGATAGTCGTGCACGACATCGAAGTAATAGATCGTGGTCGCGGCCGCATTGAGCGGCGGCTGGCGATCGGCGACGGCGGATCGAAAGGGAAGTGAGACGTGCATGAGCCAGCTTTCTTGGAAGTCTCTACGCACGGAACAGGGTGATCGGGGACTGTAAGGTTCGGATGCGACAGCGCACCGCGACTACGCGCAAAACATACACTTCAGCCCCTAGCTGATTCAGGTGGGAATGTCGTCTCGCATGCACGTAAGTCAGCCTGGAATAACGACAATTATCGTTGTGTCGACGTATCGATGCTGGCGGAATTGATCGAATTCTATCGAAAACTGATCGGGCCGAGCGTCGTCGACATCGACGCCAAATCGAACAGCGTTCGAGAAGGAGCGAGCCGTAAGAAGCGGTGGAGAGCGGAACTGCCGCGGCCGTTGAGCGGTTGCCTCCGCAAGCGCATGCGGGGTCGAGCCCGCGGCGTGCCACGGCGGCTCTGGAGTGTCTCGGTTCGGACAGAGCGACGTTGGCCGCAAACTCCGGCCGAGAGATCTTCGAGGAGAGCGCCATGACCGCTTCGATACGGCCTCTCGCCGTCGTGACGGGGGCATCGACGGGGATCGGCCTGGAACTCGCCCGGCGATGCGCCGAGGAAGGCTTCGACCTCGTGATCGCGGCCGACGAGCCTGAAATTCACAACGTCGCGCAAGAGATCGCGCTGCTCGGCGGGAACGTCGAGGCGGTGGAGGCGGATCTTTCCACGCTCGACGGCGTCGATGCCCTCTATGACAGGATGGCCGGGCGGCAGGTGGATGCGCTTCTCGCCAACGCGGGCCGCGGCCTCGGAAACGGATTTCTCGATCAGGATTTCAAGCAGGTGATGCGGGTGGTGAACACCAATATCACCGGCACGATCTATCTGGTCCAGAAGATCGGACGCGATATGCGTCGTCGCGGCAATGGTCGCATCCTGATCACGGGCTCGATCGCAGGGTTCATCCCGGGAACCTACCACGCCGTCTACAATGCCTCGAAAGCCTTCATCGACTCGTTCTCGATCGCGCTGCGTTCGGAGCTGAACGAAACGGGCGTGACCGTCACCTGCCTCATGCCCGGCGCCACCGAAACGGCCTTCTTCGCGCGCGCAGGGCTGCTCGATACGCGCGTCGGCCAGTCCAAGAAAGACGACGCCGCCGAGGTGGCCGAGATTGGCTTCCGGGCGATGATGAACGGCGACAGCGAGGTGGTGTCGGGCTGGTACAACAAAGTGCAGTCGGCGCTCGCGAGCATCACGCCCGCGACCATCCTCGCCGAGCAGCACCGCAAATTTGCCGAGCCCGGCGGCGGCTTGCGGCATTCGTAGCGCGACCGAAAGCGACACGACGACGACAGGATGACACAACGATAAGGAGAGGCCCATGAAGGCCCTGTGCTGGCACGGCAAAAGCGATGTCCGTTACGAAACGGTTCCCGATCCTGAGATCAAGGACGGCCGGGACGCGATCATCGAGGTCACGGGATGCGCGATCTGCGGATCGGACCTGCATCTTTACAACGGGATCATCCCGGAGATGCACGCGGGCGACGTGCTCGGCCACGAGAACATGGGTGTGGTCGTCGATGTGGGAAAGGACAACAAGAAGCTGAAGGTCGGCGACCGGGTCGTCGTACCGTTCACGATTTCCTGCGGAGAGTGCTTCTTCTGCAAGCGCGGATACTATTCCGGTTGCGAGCGCTCGAACCCGAACGCCGAGAAGGTGAGCAAGCTCTGGGGACACTCCCCTGCCGGTTTGTTCGGCTATTCCCACTTGCTCGGAGGCTACCCTGGCGGACAAGCCGAGTATCTGCGCGTCCCGTTCGCGGACGTGGGTCCGATCAAGGTTCCCGCCGGCCTCAGCGACGAGCAGGTCCTCTTTCTCTCCGACATCTTCCCGACCGGCTACATGGCGGCCGAGTTCTGCAACATCGAGCCGGGAGATACCATCGCGGTGTGGGGATGCGGCCCCGTCGGGCAATTCGCGATCCGCTCCGCGTTTCTCCTGGGCGCCGAGCGCGTGATCGCAATCGACCGGTTGCCCGAGCGTCTGGCAATGGCGGAGGCGGCCGGTGCCGAAGTGCTCGATTTCATGCAAGAGGATGTCTACGAGAGGATCCAGGAGCTCACAGGCGGCCGCGGCGCCGATGCCTGCATCGATGCAGTCGGCACGGAGGCGCACACCACGGCGAGCTTCGATTCCGTCATCGATCGCGTGAAGGTCGCGGCGTATCTCGGCACCGACCGGCCGCACGTCATGCGTCAGGCGATCCAGTGCTGCCGTAACTTCGGCACGGTGTCGATCGTCGGCGTCTACGGCGGCTATCTGGACAAGATACCGATGGGCTCTGCGATCAACCGCGGCCTGACGTTCCGCATGGCGCAAACGCCGGTGCAACGCTACCTTCCCAAACTCCTCGGCCTCATCGAAGAGGGAAAAATCGACCCGTCGTTCGTGATCACCCACACCGCCTCTCTCGCGGACGGGCCGGAGCTTTACAAGACGTTCCGCGACAAACGGGATGGGTGCGTGAAGGTAGTGATGAAGCCGGGCGCGGCGTCTGCGCTCCGCACGGCCGGCGAATCCGAGCGCATCGTGGAGCCGGCAACTTAACTTAACGACGCGCTTCCCCCCGCGCCGCCCTGCCGCAACGGTGGGCGGCGCGGATCAAATCACGCCCGGTTAACCACGTCTAAGCACACGCATCGTCGCAAAGCCGGTGCGTGTGTACGCTCATGCGACCACGGATGATGTAATCCCGGATTGGCAGGATCTGCGACAAAGGACGCAGGCAAGGATGACCAAAGGCGCGTCCTCTTCCAAGCCTGTCCCGATCGATCTCGCGCTGCAGGGCGGCGGATCGCATGGCGCGTTCACATGGGGCGTGCTGGACCGCCTCCTCGAAGAGACCCGGCTCAGGATCGACGGAATATCGGGAACGTCGGCCGGCGCGATGAATGCGGCTGTGCTTGCCGACGGCTATGCCGCAGGCGGTGCGGAAGGCGCCCGCCAGGCGCTCGCCGCCTTCTGGCGCGGCATTTCCGACGCGGCGCGGTTCAGTCCGTTTCAACGCGGCCTTCTCGATCGGGCGCTCGGCAAATGGACGCTCGACAACTCGCCGTTCTTTATCGGCATGGATCTCCTGTCGCGCCTGTTCTCGCCCTACGATCTCAATCCGGGCAATGCCAACCCGCTGCGCGACATCCTGAGCGAGATGATCGACTTCGACCGCTTGCGGACGTCGCCGATCCGGCTGTTCATCACCGCAACCAACGTGCGAACCGGGCGTGGGCGCGTGTTCCGCAATGCGGACATCACGCCTGACGTGCTTCTGGCGTCCGCCTGCCTGCCGACGCTCTTCCAGGCTATCGAGATCGACGGCGAGCCCTATTGGGACGGAGGCTATTCCGGAAATCCCACCATGACGCCCCTGGTTCGAGAGCTCGAATCCGACGACACCATCCTGGTTCCCATCAATCCTGTCGAACGGGCCGGCACGCCGAGCACCGCACGCGACATCCTCAATCGCCTCAACGAGGTGTCATTCAACGCCGTTCTGCTCAAGGAGCTGCGCATGATCGCCTTGCTGCGCAAGGTGGTCGATGCCGGAAACACCGAGGGCGCGCGCTGGGCCCGCATGCGCATCCATCTGGTGCGCAACGGCCTGATGAGCGATCTCGGCTACTCCTCGAAGCTCAACGCCGAATGGGACTTCATCTCGTGGTTGCACGGGGAGGGGCGGAAGGCAGCCGACGAGTTCCTGGCCAGGGACGGCAAGCACATCGGCAAGCGCTCGTCCGTCGATCTCGACGTGCTGCTCGAAGGAGTCTGAGACATGGGCCTTTTGGGTATTCTTCTCGGTCTCGGTTTGATGATCGGCCTTGCCTATCGCGGCTGGAGCATCCTTCTGCTGGCCCCCGTCGCCGCGCTCGTTGCCGCCGCCTTCTCCGCAGAGCCGCTCCTCGCACATTGGACGCAGACGTTCATGACCAGCGCGGCGGGATTTTTCGCGCAATTTTTCCCGCTGTTTCTGCTGGGCGCCCTGTTCGGAAAGCTCATGGACGACAGCGGGTCCGTCACCGCGATCGCCGACTTCATGACGGAGAAGCTTGGACCCGAGCGCGCGACCCTCGCCGTTGTCCTGGCGGGCGCGCTCGTGACCTATGGCGGCGTCAGCCTGTTCGTTGCGTTCTTCGTATTGGCGCCGATGGCGGTTGCGCTGTTCCGCGCGGCCAACGTGCCGCGCCGCCTCATGCCCGCGGCCATCGCGCTCGGCACCTCCACCTTCACCATGTCGGCGCTGCCGGGAACGCCTTCGATCCAGAACGCGATCCCGATGCCGTTCTTCGGAACCACGCCGTTTGCGGCGCCGGGACTCGGCATCATCGCATCCGTGATCATGCTCGGGTTTGGCATGTGGTGGCTGAAGCGCGCGGAGGAGCGCGCACGGCGGGTGGGAGAAGGCTTCGGCGATGAACCGGATGCCGTGGAGAAAAGCCCGGCCGACGATCTCTTGGTGCGCGAGCGTGCGACGGTCGCCCGCGAGTTCGACCCCGCCGAGCTGTCGCGCGGGGAGCATAGCCCGACGCACCCGCCGATTGCGCTCGCCATGCTGCCACTCGCGATTGTGATCGTCGTCAATCTCCTGATGTCTCAGGTCGTCCTCCCGAGCTTGGATGTCTCGTTCCTCGCCGAGGAGCGCTGGGGCGAAACGACCCTCGCCGGTGTCGGAGGCGTGTGGTCGGTCGTAACCGCGCTGCTTGCCGCGATCGCGGCGGTGGTGGCGATCAATCACCGGCGTCTGCCGGCCCTGCGGGATACCATGGATGCGGGCGCGAACGCGTCTGTCCTGCCCGCGGTCAGCGTCGCGAGCCTCGTCGGTTTCGGGGCTGTCGTGGCCGCATTGCCCGCCTTCGCCGCCGTCCGTGATGCGCTTCTGGCGATGGAGGGCGGGCCTCTCGTTTCGCTCGCCGTCGCGACCAACGTCCTGGCTGCGCTGACGGGATCCGCGTCGGGCGGCATGACGATCGCGCTCGATGCGCTGGGCGAAATCTACAAGACGATGGCGCTCGACGCCGGCATCGACCCCGCCCTCATGCACCGCGTGGCGGTGATCAGCTCCGGCACGCTGGACAGCCTGCCGCACAACGGCGCGGTCGTGACGCTGCTGGCCGTCTGCGGCGCGAGCCACCGCGAAAGCTATCTCGATATCGTGATGGTGGCCATCGTAGGTGCGCTCATCGCGCTCGTCGCGGTAATAGCGATCGGCTCCGTGGCCGGTGCATTCTGAGGAGTGAGGGAGGTCGGGCTCATGAGGGCAAGCATCGGAGCGCAGAATACGCGATGCAGGCGGGCTGCATATGGCCTCGCCGCGTCCGCGATGCTGCTGCTGATGGCCGGTTGCGGCGCGGAACCAGAAGCCGCGATTCCCGACCCGCGCCCGGTGCGCACCGTGACGGTCGAGAAGCGCGAGGCGGGAACGCCCATCACCCTGACGGGACGCATCGAGGCCGACGACGAGGCCGTGCTCGGCTTTCGCATTGCCGGGCGCGTGCTGGAAAACAGCGTCAGCCGCGGCCAGCGCGTGCTGCCCGGCCAACTCCTCGTGCGCCTCGAATCCCAGAACGAGATGAACGCGCTGCGCGTGGCCCAGGCCGGGCTCGCGACGGCGCAGGCACAACTCACGCAGGCCCGAAATCACTACGAGCGGCAGGAGACGCTGCTCGGGCAGGGCTGGACGACGCGCGCCATTTACGATCAGGCCGAGAAAGCGCGCCGCACGGCGGAGCAGGCCGTCGAGGCCGCTGAGGCCGAGCTCAAGGCTGCGCACGATCTCGTGGGCTTCACAGAGCTCAAGGCGGACGCGCCGGGCACCGTGACGGATGCAGGACCGGGTGCCGGCGAAGTCGTCCAGGCCGGTCAGCCGATCGTGCGCCTCGCGCGGAAGGACGGGCGGGATGCCGTCTTCGACGTGCCCGCGAACGTTCTGCGCACGGTGCCGAGCGATCCTGAGATCACGGTGTTTCTCACGGAAGCTCCGGCCGTGATCGCCAACGGCCGCGTGCGCGAGGTTTCGCCTCAGGCGGACCCGGTGATGCGCACCTTCGAGGTCAAAGTCGGGCTCACCGATCCGCCCGAGGCCATGCTTCTCGGCGCGACGGTGACGGGGCGCGTGACGGTCTCGTCCGGCGCGATGATCGAGATCCCCGCCTCCGCGCTGACGCGCAGCAACGAGCAACCCGCCGTCTGGATCGTCGATCCCGAAACGCGCACGGTGTCGATGCGCAACGTCGACGTGCTCCGGTTCGAGCCGGCGACCGTCACGATTTCCCGTGGGCTAGATACGGGCGAGCTGGTCGTCACCGCGGGCGTGCAAGCGCTTCATCCCGGACAGGAGGTCCGCCTGCTCGGATCGGGACCATGAACGTCAATCTCTCGGAGTGGGCGCTCCGGCATCGGCCGGTCGTCGTCTACCTCATGATCGTAGCCGTGCTGGCCGGTCTCGGCGCCTACAACCGCCTTGGCCGCAGCGAGGATCCGACGTTCATCATCAAGACCATGGTCGTGCAGGCCGTCTGGCCGGGCGCCTCGATCGAGGACACGCTGCGCCAGGTCACCGAGCGCCTGGAGCGCAAGCTGCAGGAGACGCCGAAGCTCGACTTCCTGCGCAGCTATACGACGGCAGGCGTCACCACGATCTTCGTCAACCTCGAAGGCGATACGAGCGCGTCCGAGGTGGCCGACATCTGGTATCACGTGCGTAAAAGCGTCGGCGATATTCGCCATACGCTTCCGGCGGGGATCGTCGGCCCGGGCTTCAACGACGATTTCGGCGATACGTTCGGCATCATCTACGGCTTCACCGCCGACGGCTTCACGCATCGCGAGTTGCGCGACTATGTGGACGCCGTGCGCTCCCGGCTGCTGCAAGTGCCGGACGTGTCGAAGATCGAGATCCTCGGCGCGCAGGACGAAAAGATCTTCGTCGAGTTCTCGATCAAGGAGCTCGCCAGCCTCGGTATCAATCGTTCTGCGGTCCTCGCCGCGCTCCATGCGCAGAACGTGGTGCAGCCTGCCGGAACGATCCGGACTGGAGACGAGCGTCTCTCGGTTCGCGTTTCGGGAGGCTTCGAATCCGAGCGCGATCTCAAGGAGATCAACTTCGCCGTCGGCGGCCGCCTGCTGCGTCTCGCCGATATTGCCGAGGTGAGGCGGGGCTATGCGGATCCTCCGCAACCGTTCTTTCGCGTCGACGGCGAGCCGGCCATCGGCCTTGCCATCGCCATGCGCGATGGCGGCGACATCCTCGCCCTCGGCAAGGCCATCAAGGCGGTCATGGCGGAGGTGACGGCCGGCCTTCCGGTCGGCATCGAGCCCAAGCTCGTGGCCGATCAGGCCGTCACCGTCGAGGGTGCGATCTCGGAGTTCATGACGTCGCTGTGGCAGGCCGTGGCCATCATCCTCACGGTGAGCTTCATCAGCCTCGGCGTGCGGCCGGGGCTGGTCATTGCGCTCTCGATCCCGCTGACGCTCGCTGTCGTTTTCTCGATCATGGAGCTTTCGGGCATCGACATGCAGCGCATCTCGCTCGGTGCGCTCATCATCGCGCTGGCGCTCCTCGTCGACGATGCGATGACGACGACGGACGCGATGTTGAGCCGGCTGACCGAAGGCGACGGCAAGGTCGAGGCGGCAACGTTCGCGTTTCGCACCTATGCATTCGCCATGCTGGCCGGGACGTTGGTGACCATCGCCGGGTTCGTGCCGGTCGGTTTCGCGGCAAGCTCCGCCGGCGAGTATACGTTTTCGCTCTTCGCCGTCGTGGCCATCGCGCTCCTCGTGTCGTGGTTCGTCGCCGTTCTTTTTGCGCCCCTGATGGGCGTCGCGCTTCTGAAGGGCCCCGAGAACAGCGGCGCAAAGAATATGCAACCCGGCTTCGTCTTCCGCACCTACCGCAGCCTGCTCACGTTGGCCATGCGCGCGAGGTGGCTCACGATCGGGGGAACGGTCGGCCTTTTCCTTGCGGCGCTTCTCGCGATGTCGCTGATCCCGCGCCAGTTCTTCCCGTCATCGGATCGCCCCGAATTGATGGTCGATCTCGGATTGCCGCAGAACGCGTCGATCTACGCGAGCGACAGCCTGGCGCGCCGCTTCGATGCTGTTCTCAAGGACGATCCGGATGTGGAACGCTGGAGCACGTACGTCGGCCGCGGTGCGATCCGTTTCTATCTGCCGCTCGACGTCCAGCTTCCGAACGAGTTCTTTTCGCAGGCCGTGATCGTGGCCAAGGATGTCGCGGCGCGCAAACGCCTCCAGGAAAAGATCGAGCGCCTGCTGGCCGAGGACTTCCCGGGTCTCGTGAGCCGCGTCGCGCCGCTGGAGCTGGGTCCTCCCGTCGGTTGGCCCGTGCAGTATCGCGTGAGCGGGCCGGACATCGACCGGATTCGCGAGATCGCCCTCAAGCTCGCTGCGGTGGTTGCGTCCAATACGGATGCGGTGGGCGTCAACTACGACTGGATCGAGCCCACGCGGCAGGTCCGCATTCGCGTCGATCAGAACGAGGCGCGCTTGCTCGGCCTCAGCTCCGAGACGCTCGCCGGTGTGCTCAACACCGTGATCAGCGGGCAGCCGGTCACCCAGGTGCGGGACGATATCTATCTCGTGGACGTCGTCGCACGGGCGCGCGAGGAGCAGCGGGTTTCGCTCGCCACCTTGCGCCACCTGCAGGTGCCGCTGCCGGGCGGGCGCACGGTGCCGCTCGGGCAGTTCGCGACGTTCGAATACGAGCAGGATCAGCCGCTGGTGTGGCGCCGCGATCGCGTGCCGACGCTGACCGTGCAGGCGGACGTCAGGCCCGGCGTGCTTCCCGACACGGTCGTGAGTGCGCTCGAGGCCGACGTCAATGCGCTCGCTCGAACCCTGCCCAAGGGCTATCGCATCGCCGTGGGAGGAACCGTCGAGGAAAGCGCAAAATCGCAAGCCTCCGTCATGGCGGTCGTGCCGGTCATGCTCCTGCTCATGATGACGATCCTGATGATGCAATTGCAGAGTTTCCAGCGCCTCGCGCTGGTGCTCACCGTCGGGCCGCTGGGATTGATCGGCGTCGTGGTGGCGCTCTTCGTTTCGGGGCGTCCGCTGGGCTTCGTCGCCATCCTCGGCATTCTCGCCCTGCTCGGCATGATTACGAAGAACGCGGTGATCCTGATCGGGCAGATCGAGGCCGAGCGTGCGGCGGGCAAGGACGTGTGGCAAGCGGCCGTGGACGCCAGCAGCGCCCGTTTCCGTCCCATCATGTTGACGGCGATCTCGACCGTGCTCGGCATGATCCCCATCGCGCCTACCGTCTTCTGGGGGCCGATGGCGTTCGCGATCATGGGCGGTCTCCTCGTGGCGACGATCCTGACGCTGGTCTTCCTGCCCGTTCTCTACGTCACATGGTTCGGCGGCGAGGAGCGGAATGCTGCTCCGGTCCATCCTGCCGCGGTGTCGGCCTAGTGCGCGAGGGAAGTGGCATGACGATCTGGGATCTGCGCAAGGGCGACGCCGACGACGACCGCATGAGCCCCGGCGGGCGCGGCATGCGCGCGATCGTGTTGTCGGCGCTGTTCGAGTTCAACGTCGTGCAGGCCGCCCTCGCATTCGTTTTTCTAATTCTGGTGCCGGCGTTCCTGGTCGGGCTCATTCCGTCTCTGCTCTCGACCTACGGCACGCTCGTGAGCACGTCGCTCGCCCGGATCTGGACCGAGACGCTTCTCGCGATCGTCTTGATCGTGCTCCTCGCCGTCGTCACGTACAAGTGGGGCCGCTGGCGCTACGCGTCGGCAGCGCGCAACCTTTGGAAGCTGCACTACACGCTGGTGTTTCCAATTTTTATCCTGGTTCGCGAGGTGGTGAAGATCGCGGGCGAAAGATGGCTCGGCCCCAATGCCACGATCGCGGAGCTGATGGCCCGGCGCCGGCTGGCAACCATCGTGTCGGGAGGTTTGTTCGCCGGCGTCTCGCTGGCCATTGCCGCAGCACTGATCCTCACGACGGGGATCGTGAGCGTTTCGCTCGCGACGGCGAGCCCGCGCATGATCGTCCGGGCCGCGCTGATCGACGGCTCGATGGTGCTTGCGCTTTCGACGGTCGTTGCGAGCCTCTATTGGACCTGGCGCGAGCTGAGCGTGCCAGCACCGGAAGCGGCCCCAGCCGCCGACAGCACGGCGCGCGTCTCCTCCTCGCGCGAGGTCTTGCGGGTCGCGCATCTTTCCGACCCGCATCTGGTCGGCAGCCGCCATGACTTTCGCATGGAGCCCGGAACGCGCGGCCCGCAGGGGAATGCGCGCTGGGAGGCGACTGTGGCGCATCTGGCGGAGATGAACCGGACATCGCCGTTCGACTGGATCCTGATCACGGGCGACGTGACGGACACGGGCGCGCGCGCGGAATGGGTCGAATTCCTCGATCAGGCCGAAGCATACCCAGACCTCCGCGAACGCATGCTGATCCTGCCCGGAAATCACGACGTCAACATCTGCGACCGCTGGAATGCGGGGCGCCTGGAAATGCCGTGGAGCGCGAGGTTCGCCTTGCGCAAGCTGCGCTTCGTCCTGGCCGCGGATCGGATCCAGGGGCGGCGCGTGCATCTCGTCTGCCCAGACACGGGCGAGCTGAAGCAAACCCTTCACAAAACTTTGCGGGACGGTGAGCGGATGTCGCGTCTGCAGGCGTTCGCCCGCGACGGGGATTTCCGCGGACGCTGGCTGGTCGCCGAGCTTTGGCGCGATCTGTTCCCGATGGTAGTGCCGCCCGGCACCGATGGCCGGCCGGGCGTCGTCCTGCTCAACTCATGCGCGGATAGCCACATGGCGCTGACCAACGGCATCGGTGCCGTCGAGCCGCGCCAGCTTGAGGCGATGAAGGCCCTGATGGATCGCAACGCCGACGCCAACTGGCTGATCGGGCTCCATCACCAGATCACCGAATACGCTGCCTTCGGAATTCCTCTCCAGGAGCGGTTCGGCCTGTCGCTGATCAATGCGCCGGACGTGCTCGCGTCGATCGGACAGCGGGCGCGGCAGGTCGTGGTGCTGCATGGTCACCGCCATCGGAACTGGGTGGGGGCTTGCGGTGCCCTGAACCTGTGCTCCGCCCCGTCGTTGACGCTGGGCGCGCACGACGCCAAGTACGGGCCTGGGCTTTTCCTCATGCACGAGATGGCCTGGGATCACGCCGGTGGCATGTCGGTGCTGGCGACGGACACCGTGGCCGTCCCGGACGCGCCGCACGGCCGCGGCCAGTCCTGAGCCGTCGCGTGAAGTCAGCGCGAGGTCGTTTCGGAAGCCTGCTGGCGGATGCCGCGCGGCGGGGAGCTCGCGGCGTCCGAACCATCGCGCGTGATGGGCAGGACGAACGGGGTCCTGGAGGGCGTCTGGTTCGCATCGAGCGCGCATCCGTAGGTGTGCGAGAGCAGATCGTCGCGCACGATCTGCTCAGGCGTGCCGTGCGCGACCAGCCGCCCGTCGCGCATGAGGGCCAAGCTGTCGCAATAGCCGGCGGCAAGATTGATGTCGTGCAGAACGGCGAGCACGGCGGCCCCATCGCTCGCGGCCTCGCGCAGCCCTTCCAGCACCCGGCGTTGATGTCCGATGTCGAGGTTGGAGGTCGGCTCGTCGACGAGAAGGAGCGGAGTTTCGCCGGGGCTGGGGGGCGCCGTCGCGAGCTGGCACATGGCACGGGCGATATGGACGCGCTGGCGCTCGCCTCCGGAAAGATCGGTGTACTTCCGCTCGGCCACGTACGTGAGACCGACGCGGTCGAGCGCCCACTCGGCGGCGCGGCTGTGATCGCGGGGCAACCCGAAGCCGGGAACGGACGCTCCCAGCATGACGACTTCGAGCGCGGAGAACGAGAACGTGAGTTGAGACGACTGGGGCACGACGGCGCGTCGGCGTGCGAGGAGCGCCGGATGAGTTTGACCAAGCGGTATGCCGTCGAAGAGGATTTGCCCGGCCGCTGGCTTGAGCTCGCCCGTGACGAGTTTCAGGAACGTCGATTTTCCGGCGCCGTTCGGCCCCAGAATTCCCACCATGCGTCCCGGGGGAATAACGAGGCTGACATCGTCGACGAGCCGCTTGCCGCCGATTTCGAAGCGAACGCCGGAGGCTTCGATGGCCGGAGGGGTCGGGTTAGCCATGAACGCCTCGCCGTAAAACCAGATGCAGGAAGAAAGGCGCGCCGATCAGCGCGGTGATGATGCCGAGCGGAAGCTCGGCCGGTGCGACGGCGACGCGCGCCACCATGTCGGCCCCAACGGCCAGTGTCCCGCCGAGAAGCGCGCTGGCCGGTAGCAGAAAGCGATGATCGGGCCCCGCGACGAGACGGATGATGTGCGGCGTCACGATACCGATGAAACCGACGATGCCCGCTACCGCGACGGCAGCGCCGACCGCGCCTGCGGTGACGAACACGATCACCATCTTCGCGCGCTGAACGTTGACGCCGAGGTGGTAGGCTTCGGCCTCGCCGAGCAGAAGTCCGTTCAAGTCCCGGATCATGCGCGGGAGGAAAATCCCGAGTACGAGGGCGAACGGCAGCGCGCCGATCACTTTGCTCCAGCTCGCGCCGGCAAGGCTGCCGAGCGTCCACAGCGTGAGATCGCGCAGCGCGCGGTCGTCCGAGAGGTAGGCGGCCACGCCCATCAGCGCCGACGCCAGGGCCGCGAGCGCCACGCCCGCAAGCAGAAGCGTTCCGGTTGAAATTGCGCGCCGCCCGTTGGTCAGGCTGACGAGCAGAAGAGTGGCGGAAAGTCCGCCTACGAATGCTGCGATCGGCAGGGCGTGAACGCCGAGCAAGGCTTTGAGCGTCGGCAGATACGCATCTCCGAACGCGATCATGCCAACGGCGAACAACGCCGCCCCCGACGAAACGCCGATCAATCCAGGATCGGCGAGCGGGTTTCGGAACATGCCCTGCATGATTGCGCCGGAAACCGCGAGCGCCGCCCCCACGTACATCGCGAGCAGCGTTCTCGGCAGCCGGATGTCCAGAAGGACCAGCGCCTCGTGGCCGCCCGTACCGACAGAATACCCCGTCACCTCCCCGAGGACCTGGGGAAGGGACAGCAGCGTGATGCCGCTGGGCCCGACGGAGAGCGAAAGAAACGCTGTGAGGAGGAATGCGATCCCGAGCGCGACGAGACCGCGGGTTCTGCTGCGGTCGTGTGTCGATCCCGCGTGCGCGGAGAGGTCTTCAGCTGGTGTCGGTTTCAGCATGCGCTAGTTGATCCGGCGAGCGGGAACGATGTCGGGGTAAAGGATATGCATGAGCTCGTGGGCGGCTTGCGGCGCACGCGGGCCGAACTGCAGCATGAGGCTGCCGTCGAATTCGATGATCCGCCCGTTTTTGACGGCCGGCGTGTCGGCGAGCCCGGCGATGGCGGAGACCTCCGTCGCGAGAGGGCCGCTGGCCTCGGTAACGCGGTGACCGGGGGCCGCTTTCATGACGATGATCGCATCGGGGGCGAGCGCGAGAGCTGCTTCGCCTGAAAGAGGTTTGTAGCCGTCAAACGAGGTCGCGACATTCTCGGCTCCGGCAAGCGCGAGCATCGCGTCGGCTGCCGTGTTGCGTCCGCCCGCCATCGCGCGTCCGCTCTGCACCGAGAGCAGGAACAATGCCTTGACCGGTTTCGAGATTTTCTTGCGCGCCTCCGCGGCGGCTTCGAAATCGCTGCGGATCCGGGCAGCGAGCGCCTGGCCGGCCGTGTCTTTGCCCACGATGGAGGCGACCTTCGCCACCTTGTCCGCAACACCCTCGGGCGTATCGTCGGCATCGACGGTGATGAATGGCGTCGACGACGCCTTGAGCGCCGCAATGACCTCGGGCGGTCCGGCTTTGTCGGTTGCAAGGATGAGCGTGGGTCCCACGGCGAGCACGCCTTCGGATGCCAGTGCGCGCATGTATCCGACGCTTTTCTTTTCCGCTGGAATGTGCGGCGGGAAGACGCTCGTCGTGTCGATGGCGACCACGTTGTCGCCAACGCCGAGCTCGTAGAGGATCTCCGTCACGTCGCCTCCGACGGATACGATACGCGAGATATCGCGCTGAGCCGTCTCTTCGCCATAGGACGGTGCCGACACGGACGCCGCGACGAAGAGAAGAAAAGCTGCACGCGCGAACGCGCGAATGAAGAGCCGTGGCCGAGCGAGCATTGCGATCATCCTTTTCGTCATGCGGAGCAGGGCACCGGTGGATGCGATCAATCTGCAACACCCTAGGTATTCGTCGCCCGCCAATATTGACGAAAATAATCAGGAAATGTACGGATAGCAAGTCGGACGCGGATCGGGAGGTCCGTGTCTTGGTTCTCGAAAGAATTCGGTCGGAAGGGGCGCCGGAGTCGAGGCCTGCAAGCGTGCAGACTCAATCGGTTGCCAAGCGGGATTACATTTAGGAGTTCTCTGGATCATGTCCAAGCGCGCGTCTTCGCGGCTGCTGATGGCGGCTGCCCTTGCTTGCTACGCCGGCAGCCACGCTTCCGCCGATGAAATCCAGCTCGATGGTATCGTCGTGACCTCGACAAAGACCGAGGAAAGCTGGGCCGATGCGCTGTCGGGATCGAGCGCGGTCGATCGCGCGACCATGGACGAGCAGTTCAACGCGGACCGCGTATCGGAAATTTTGCGCACGATCCCCGGCGTCATTACGCAGGAAACCGCACGCGACACCGCGACCGCCGTCAACGTCCGCGGCCTTCAGGATTTCGGACGCGTGAACGTCCTCGTCGACGGTGCGCGTCAGAACTTCCAGCGCAGCGGCCACAGCGCGAACGGCGTGTTCTACATCGAGCCGGAGATGATCAAGCGCGTGGACATCACGCGCGGGCCCACCGCGACGATCTACGGATCGGGCGCCATCGGCGGCGTCGCGGCGTTCGAAACGCTCGATGCCGACGACATCCTGAGGCCCGGCGAGTACGCGGCTGTCCGTGGCCGCACGAGCTACGGAACGAACGGCGACGAAAAGCTCGCCAGCGGAACCACGGCGGTCAAGGTCGGCAACTTCGACATCCTCGGCCAGTTCAACGCTCGCCGGAACGGGGATTATGAGGATGGCAGCGGCAACAGAGTGCCGGGCTCCAATGACGAGACGGATTCGAAACTCGTGAAATTCAGGGTGCGCCCGGCGGAAGGCCACCAGATCACGGCCTCGCTCATCGATTACAACTCGGCCTTCATTGACGAGGTGGAGAGCGGCGGAACGCAATACGACACCGGCGTCGACAACCGCCAGTACACGCTAGGCTACACCTTCCAGAGCCCCACGAACCCGCTGATCGACTTCTCTGGCAAAATCTATCGCAATGAGACGTCGCTCGATCAGGTGCGTCTGAGCGGCGGAAACGCCACCTTCTTTTCGCCTACGCCCGTCACGGGTGGCGTGCCCTGCACGCCCGCTCACCTGGCGGCGAACGGGTTCGACGGGTTTCTTCCGGTCGGAGCACCGTGCTTCGTGAGCCCCGGAACGTTTCCGGTCGGAGCACAGAGAGGCTTCAACACTGAAACCGAAGGCTTCGATGTCTTCAATACGTCACGCTTCCCGCTCGCGAGCGGCATCGACATCGCGCTGACCTACGGCGTCGATGGCTTCCGAGACACCGTGAATACCGTCGATCCCACCGGCAGCGGTGACGAGTTTACGCCGTCGGGAGAGCGCAACATCTGGGGCAGCTTCGTTCAGAGCAAGGTCACGTTCTTCGACGTGGTCGATGTCATCGGTGCGCTCCGCTACGACAGCTATGAGCTCGACGGCAACGGGGTGAACGTGCAGGACGAGCACGTCTCTCCGAAGATCACGGTCGGCGTGACCCCGGTTCAAGGCATCACGGTGTTCGGCACCTGGGCTGAAGGCTTCCGCGCGCCTGCGCTCTCCGAAACGCTCATCACCGGCTTCCATCCGGGATTTGCAAACTTCGAGCTGCGTCCCAACCCGGATCTGAAGCCTGAGGTCGCGCAGAACGTGGAAGGCGGCGTCAACTTCAAGTTCGACAATGTGCTCACCACCGGCGACCGCTTCCGCGCCAAGGTGACCGCGTTCCGCAACGAGATCGAAGATTACATCGACATGGTGAGCGTCCCCGGGCCGATTGACGGATACCTGCTGTATCAGCGTCCTGGATGCACGGCCCCTGCCGGCCCGCCGGTGTCCTGTTTCCCGGTCTCCTACCTGCCGATTTTGATGGACGATTACATCCAGTATCGGAACGTCAACAACGCGACGATTGAAGGTATCGAGTTCGAGGCGTTCTACGATGCCGGACAGTGGTTCGCAGGCCTTGGCGCACACCACATCCGCGGAAGGAACGACGACACGGGCGAGGGCCTGCGCACGGTTCCTGCCGACCAGGTGACGCTCACCGCAGGCTTCCGGGCGTTCGACGAGAAGCTCGTTGCAGGTGGCCGTGTCCGCTTCGTCGCCGCACAGGACCGCTTTGTCGAGGGTGAAAACCCAGCGATGCAGCACACCGCCTCCTACAACGTCGTCGATCTGTTCGCGCAGTACGAGGCAACGGATAGCGTGACATTGAACCTCAACATTGACAATCTGTTCGATGAGACGTACCGCCAGCATCTCGACCAGTACAACAGCCCGGGCTTCAGCGCGCGCGCAGGGCTCACGATGCGGTTCGGCGCGTCGAATTGATCGGCCTGCACGACGGCAAAGAAACAGGGAGTCGCGGCCGGCATGCCGGTCCCGGCCCGATCTGTTCTAGTAGTATGAGGAGAATGATCCCATGTTCATCGCAATGAACCGCTTCAAAGTTCTCAAGGGCTCCGAAAAGGAGTTCGAGAACGTCTGGCTGTCGCGCGAGACGCATCTCGACGAACTCGACGGGTTCGTCGAGTTCCATCTTCTGAAGGGACCGGAGCGGGAAGAGTATGTGCTCTATTCCTCGCATACCATCTGGCGGTCGCAGGCGGATTTCGAAGCTTGGACGAAGTCCGAGCAGTTCCGGAAGGCTCACGCAGGCGCCGGCGGCAGCAAGCCGCTTTATCAGGGCCATCCCGAGTTCGAAGGCTTCACCGTGCTCCAGACCGTGACGTCCGACGGCAAGCGCGTCGTGGCGGCGTGAGGCCATGACGACGGACATGACAGAGACGGCCGATCGCACGTCGGGCCGTCCGCCGCTTGCCGAACGTCTCGCCCGCAACGCGGACGGCATTCTGGAGCAGATCGCGGCCGAATACGGCGTGAGCACGCTCGACGTCGTGCGCGCGCTGCCGGAAGAGCACCGCGGGCTGGTCGACGGAGCGCGGTTCCAAGACGTGATGACCGCGATCGGCGAGTGGGGCTCGATCCTGTTCATCGTGCACACGCGCCACATCGTGCTCGAATGCGAAGGCGTGCTCCCGCCCGGAAGCTTTGGTCGCGGCTACTACAACATTCACGGCGATAGCCCGATCGGCGGGCACATCCGCGCGGAAGGCTGCAAGACGATCGCGTTCGTGTCCCGTCCGTTCATGGGTCGCGAGTCCCGCTCCGTCCAGTTCTTCAGCGAAGACGGAGAGGCGATGTTCAAGATCTTCGTCCGCCGGGACGAGGCGCGCAATCTGATTGCCGATCAGGTCGCCCGTTTCGACGCGCTTCGCCGGGAGCTCTCCTGAGCGGAGCAAAATAGCTGCGAGAAGGCGCAAGCGGCGCATGTGCGCCTTCTCTTCGTGGCCGTTCACACGGAGTTTATCCGCGGCAGGGCGTCCGGGCTTGCATCCCTGGCCCGGGCACGCGATGTCTTCGCGAACGCTTCGGGGCGATTTGCGAAGGGCTCTGCCATGCTGCGTCGCGCACTTTTTTGTTGTTCCGCTGTGCTTGCAGCCTCATGGCCGGCCGCTGCGGAAGACGTCTGGATGGTGAAGTCCTCCGGAGTCCTCGGTTGCCAGGATCGCGAGACGTTGGTCGCGTTCGAGCGAAGCCAGACGCAGCACGAGGTCGATGGCGCGCCGCCTCGCGGATGCGTGGTGCTCTATTCCGGAGAACGGTTGATCGACCAGCCCGAGGTCGGCGTCGGGTTCAACGATCATATGCGCGTTCAGCGCAGCGACAGCTCCGTCGTTTTCGTGCGCCGTTCGGCCGTTGTGCCGGACCCTGGCATCGGCAGCGTAACCGGGGACCGCTTTTAGACCATGATCGCTTCAGGCCCTATCAGCCTGAAGCGTGAATCATCGGTCTCACCAAAGAGATAGATCGTGATCCCGATTCAATCGAAAATGATCACGCTCTAGCGTGTGATGCCGCGCGTCAGGCCACGGGTATCGGCGCCTGCCGCCGCCATCACGCTTTCGCTAATCCGTCTGTTGCCGGGTCGAGGGGCGCCATTCGCGGCTCGCCTCGGCGACCATCATGTATTCGGCGATGTTTTCCAGCGTGATGATGCCGACCACGCGCGCCTCGTCGTCGACCACCCCGATCAACGGCTTGCCGCTCTGTTGAAGCGCCGTCACTGCGCGTTCGAGGGGTGCGCGGCAATTGATGGTTGGCACGTCGCGTTCCATCACGTCGAGCACCGCCGTGTCGGGCCCGCTTTCGGAAAGCGCGCGGATCATTCCATCGCGTGTGAGAACGCCCCGCAGCCGTCCGCTCCCGTCGGTGACCGGAAATTCCGTCTGAGTGGTCGAGAGCAGGAGACGGGCCGCTTCGCCGACGCTCGATTGCGGATCGAGCGTCGCAAACGCCGTGATGGTGGCCTGGCGCATGGGCGTACCCTTCGTCGCCTCGGTCAGCGCGACGGCATAGCTTTCGTGACTTGCGGCGAGGAAGACGAAAAGCGCGATGAAAATCAGCAGCGGGTTGCCGAACAGCCCGAGGAATCCGAGCCCGAACGCGAACGCCTGCCCGATGCCTGCGGCGATACGTGTCGCGCGTGTCCGGTCGAGGCGGTAGGAAAGGATGGCACGCAGCACGCGCCCGCCATCCATCGGAAAGGCCGGAATGAGATTGAAAACCACGAGCATCACGTTGACGAAGGCAAGCCGTGTCGTGAAATCGATGGTCTGGTTTTCGAGTTGCGCGGGATCGAGCCCGACGCCGGCGCCGAACACCGTGAACAGGACGAGCGCGATCACGACGTTCACGGCCGGGCCGGCCAGCGCGATGATCAGCTCCTGCGTGGGCTTTTCCGGCATCCGCTCGATGCTGGCCACGCCCCCGATGGGAAGCAGCGTGATGTTGCGTGTCCCGATGCCGAAGCGGCGCGCTGCGAGTACGTGTCCATATTCGTGAGCGAGCACGCAGGCGAAGATGGCGAGAATGAAAAGAACCGCATCCACGGCTGCTGCCTGTCCCCCACGCGCGCCTGCCACGATGGCGAACCACGCCACGAGCAGGAAAAACGTGAGATGGATGCGCACCTCGGTCCCGGCGATGCGCCCCAGTGAGATCGACCACCCCATGATGATGTCCTCTCGCTCCCTTGCGTCGTGATGGATGCAAAAGCTATCGCCGGCACGCCCCGGCGAGGATGAGGATAGCAGGGCTTGGAGGCGCGCCAAGACGATGTGGGGACGATGCCGCACACCATCATCGCAGATAAGCGCAAACCGCCGCCGAACAAGATCCGGCGCTGCGTGAAGGAAACAAGCGGAGGGATTGGGAGCGGCTGCGCTACTTGCCGTCGGTTTCGGCCGAAGTGTCGTCCGAAGGCCCGGAAACCGTCTCTATGGACGGAACGGTCTCGATCCCTTCCGTGCGGTCGCGATAGAGCGCGGCGCGACCCAGCAGCATCAGCACCACCGGCATGGTGACGGTGACGAACACCGCGATCAGCACCTCGTGCAGAACCGGCCGTGATTGAAGCACGCTGAAGATGAGGATGGAGGCGAGCAGGATCCCGCCCGTGCCCCACGTGCTGCCGAGCGTCGGCGCGTGGATGCGGTCATAGAAATCGCGTAGCGTGAGCAGCCCGATCGCGCCGATGAGCGTGACGAGGGCGCCGATCAGAATAAAGAACGAGGCGATGAGCTGCGCCCAGGCAGGAAGATCCGCGAGATGCGTCATTCGATGACCTCCCCGCGCATGAGGAATTTGGCGAGCGCCACCGTCGACACGAACCCGATGAGCGAGATCACGAGCGCGGCCTCGAAGTAGAGCGTGGTTCCGGTACGGATGCCGAACGTGAGCAGCAGCAGCATCGAGCTGATATAGAAGGCATCGAACGCCACGACCCGGTCCTGCGCCCTGGGCCCGCGGATGAAGCGGATGGCCTGGCAAACCATGGCCACCGCCAGCAGCACGTGCGCGATGGTGACCGACCAGATCAGAATGGTGGCGCTCATTCGAAAATCTCCATCAGCAACCGCTCGTAGCGATTTTTGATCAGATCGATCCACGCCTGCTCGTCGTAGAGATCGAGCACGTGGATCAGGAGCCTGCCGTTCGTGGCCCGGTATTCGAGCCAGGCGGTGCCCGGCGTGCTGGTGAGGATGCACGACAGCAGCGCCAGCCCCATCGGGTGGCGCAGGTCGAGTGGAACCACGATGAACCCCGCCGCGTGGGCCGATCGGCGTCCGCGCAGGATGATGCTCGCGACCGCGATGTTCGAGCGCAGGATGTCGTAGAGGAGCGTCAGCGAGAGCCGCACGATGGCGCTCCAGCTCCCGATCCGCACCGGGACCGGCTGGAGCGCGACCATCACCCGCGATGCGCCGAGCGCGATCACGCCGCCGAGCAGAACGTGCCCGAGCGAGAAGCTGTTGAGCAGGACCCACATGACGACGAGCGCGAGCGTCAGCAACGGGTAAGGGAGCCACCGGCCGAGTGTCATGGTGCCGTCTCCCCGTTGTCTCGCGTAACGCGAGGAGCCTCGAGCACGTTCTCGATGTAGGCCGACGGCGCGTGAAGCGACTGCGCCGTGGCATCCATATACCGCATCAATGGCCCGCCCTGGATCGACATGCCGATGCAAAGCACGAGAAGAAATGCGACAGGCATGATCTCGATGAGGCGTACGCGCGGCACCGCCGGTCCTTCGGCGGGTGCCCAGAAGGTGCGGATGCCGGCGCGAACCATGGCGATCATGGCCGCGAGGCCGGAGAGGATGAGGAGGGCGAAAAAGATCCACGTGCTGCTGGGAACGATGCTGTCGGGCTCCTCGCCAATCGGCGAGAGCATCGCGGTCAGCAGCGCGAACTTGCCGATGAATCCGGACAGCGGCGGCAGGCCGGCAAGCAAAAGCCCGCATCCCGCAAAACAGATGCCGAGCACGGCGAGCGTACCGGGAATGACGACGCCGACCTCTTCCTCGCTGTCCTGATCCGCGTCCTCGTCGGGCGCCGTGAAGGCCGCGAGTTCGTCCATCGACGGGTCTTGCGCGCGCTCGATGAGCTCGATCAGCAGGAAGAAGGCGCTGACGGTGAGCGTCGAGCTCACCATGTAGAAGAGCGCGCCCGAGGTCACGCCCGCGTTCGAGAGCCCGATCGCGGCCATGAGCGTTCCCGACGACGTGATGATGCTGAAGCCCGCGAGACGCCCCATCGACTGGGACGAGAGCATGCCGATCGCGCCGAACGCGAGCGTGAGGAGGCCGCCGACGAACAGCCACGAGGCGCCGAAACCGGACGATGCGCCCGCCGTCGCGCCGAACAAGAGCAGCGACAGCCGGAGCAGAATGTAGATGCCGACTTTGGAAAGAATGGCGAACACGGCCGCGACCGGCGCGGCCGCCGCCGTATAGGTCGTGGGAAGCCAGAAGCACAGGGGCCACATGCCGGCCTTCACCAGGAACGCGATGCCGAGCAGCGCCGCGCCGGCGTGCAGCAGCATCCGGTCGTCCTCGGCCACCTGCGGAATCCGTGCCGCGAGGTCGGCCATGTTGAGCGTGCCGGTGATGCCGTAGATCAGCGCGACGCCGAGCAGGAACAGCGACGAGGCGGCGAGGTTGATGGCGATGTAGTGAAGCCCCGCCTTCACCCGCGCCGGTCCCGAGCCGTGCAACGCCAGTCCGTAGGACGCGGCGAGCATCACCTCGAAGAACACGAACAGGTTGAACAGGTCGCCCGTAAGTACGGCGCCGTTGACGCCCATCAGGAGAAACTGGAACAGCGTATGGAAGTGGGGGCCGCCTCGGTGCCATCGCGCAAGCGCGAACACGAGCGCGGCCATGGCAAGCAGGGCCGCGAGCACCAGCATGAGCGCGGAAAGTCTGTCGAGCACCAGCACGATGCCGAAGGGTGCCGGCCAGTTGCCGAGCAGGTAGACGCCGGTCATGGCGCCGCCGTCCGCCGCTCCGCTGTCGGCCATCGTGAGAAGGTTGACGGCAAGCACGAGCAGCATCAGCGTCGAGATGGCGTTGATCATCGCCTTGAGCGTGTGGCGCCGCTCGTCGAACAGCATAAGCGCCGCACCCGCCACCAGCGGAAGCACAATGGGCGCGATGAGAAGATGGTCGGCCGCTCCCGTCATTTGGACTCCGTTCCGTCGACGTGGTCGCTACCCGTCAGGCCCCGCGAGGCGAGCAGCACGACGAGAAAGAGCGCGGTCGTGGCAAAGCCGATGACGATGGCCGTCAGCACGAGCGCCTGCGGCACCGGATCGGCATAGCGGGAAGGATCGACGGCGCCGGATTCGAGGATCGGCGCCGCGTTGGTCTTGAGCCGCCCCATGCTGAAGATGAAGAGATTGACGCCGTAGGCGATCAGTGAAAGGCCGATGATGACCTGGAACGTACGCGTCCTGAGCAGAAGCCAGACGCCCGAGCCGATCAGGACACCGATACCGAGGGCAAGCATGAGTTCCATCAGGCGGCCTCCTCCTTGATGGCGCTTGCGACCCGCGAGGCGCGATGGCGGCGGATGGACTGGTGAGCGAGCGCGATGAGCATCAGCACCGTTGCACCGAGCACGAGCGCGAACACGCCGAGATCGAAGATGAGCGCCGACGCGGCCGGGACGGACCCGATGAGCGGGATCTCGACATACTGCGAATAGGACGTGAGGAACGGATAGCCGAGCACCCACGAGGCCGCGCCGATCGCGACGGCGACGAGCAGGCCGATGCCGATCCAGTTGACGGGCAGCACCGTGAGGCGATCTTCGACGGTCCGCGTGCCGAGCGCCATGTATTGCAGAATGAAGGCTGCCGCCATGGTGACGCCCGCCGCAAAGCCGCCGCCGGGCATGTCGTGGCCGCGGAGGAAGAGATACGCGGCCAGCACGATGATGACGGGGAACAGCCACGTCATGATCACGGACGGCACGAGAAGATAGTCGGAGAGCGTGTCGCCGACCTTCCGGTCGGGTCGTTCGGCGTCCGTCGCATCCTGGATGCGCTGCTGCTTGGGCGCCTCCACGTTGTCGGGAGCCGGACGGAAGCGGCGGAGAAGCGCGAACACCGTCAGCGCCACGATGCCGAGCACCGTGATTTCACCCAGGGTATCGAAGGCGCGGAAGTCGACGAGGATCACGTTGACGACGTTGCGTCCGCCGCCTTCGCTATAGGCCCGCTCCAGGAAATAGGTCGCGATGGTGTCGGGCGGAGCGCGCATCATCATGGCATAGGCGATGAGCGTGACGCCCGCGCCCACGACTACGGCAAGCCCGATGTCGCGGTAGCGGCGGTTCTGGTTCTTGGAGCCGAGCGCGCGGGCGGCTTCCTTGGAGCGCTTGGGCAGCCAGCGCAGGCCGAGCAGGATGAGTACGGTGGTGACGATTTCCACGACGAGCTGCGTCACGGCGAGATCGGGCGCGGAGAACCACACGAAGGTGATGCAGGTGGCGAGCCCCGCGCCGCCGAGCAGCACGAGCGCCGCAAAGCGATGCAGCCGTGCCTGCTGCGCCGCGCCGATCGCGCAGGCGATCGCCGTCAGCCAGACGAGGGCGAAAACGGGGTCGAGCCCGGCGAACGTCAGCGGGCCGGCAGCGAAGCCATGCATATAGAGCGGCCACGCAGCGGCGATGAAGGCCACGATGATGACCATGCCGAGCTGTGGCTGGAGGCGACGTGTCCCGAGCCGGCTTTCGATGGCGACCGGCCATCTCCACGCCGCGGTCGTGAGTACGCGCTCGAAGATGCGCGGGCCCCTGAAGCGCGCGAACAGCGGCGGCCCGTTTTCGAAATGGGCGAGGAAATCCTTCAGTTTGAAATAGAGCAGGACGCCTGCGACGAGTGCGACGGCGCTCATGATCAGCGGCAGGTTGAACCCGTGCCAGACCGAAAGGCTGTAGTAGGGCTTGTTCGGCCCCAGCACCGACGAAACCGCCGTGTCGAGGTACGGCCCGATCGTGCGCCCGGGGATCATGCCGACGATGAGGCAGGCGGTGACGAGCAGGAGGATCGGAAAGCGCATCCAGAACGGCGGCTCGTGCGGCTCGCGGGGCAAGTCCGTCGGTGGCGGGCCGAAGAACACCTGATGGATGAAGCGCAGCGAGTAGGTCACCGCGAACGCGCTCGCGAGCACCGCGACGTAGGGCGCGATGGTGTCGAGGATCGACGTCTGGTGCCGTTCGATCGCCTCGGCGAAGAACATCTCCTTGGAGAGGAAGCCGTTGAGCAGCGGAACGCCCGCCATCGCCGCGCTCGAGATAATGGCCAGCGTGGCCGTGAACGGCATGAACTTCGCGAGGCCGGATAATCGTCGGATATCGCGCGTGCCCGTTTCGTGATCGATGATCCCCGCCGCCATGAAGAGCGACGCCTTGAACGTGGCGTGGTTCATCATGTGGAAGATCGCGGCCACCACGCCGAGCGGGCTGCCGAGGCCCAGAAGAAGCGTGATCAGCCCGAGATGGCTGATGGTGGAATAGGCGAGCAGGCCCTTGATGTCCTGCTGGTAGATCGCGAAGTAGGCGCCGAGCACGAGCGTGATCATGCCGGCCGAGGCCACGATCAGGAACCATTCGTAGGTGCCCGCGAGCGCCGGCCACAGCCGCGTCATCAGGAACACGCCCGCCTTCACCATCGTCGCGGAATGGAGATACGCGGAAACCGGCGTCGGCGCGGCCATCGCGCTCGGCAGCCAGAAGTGGAACGGGAACTGCGCGCTCTTGGTCAGCGCGCCGAGCAGCAC
>DAOMQQ010000006.1:0-57555 GCA_035445405.1 Hyphomicrobium sp. | reverse complement strand
GGACTGCGAGCATCTCTCTCTCCTGGCCGGGAAGTTCCGTAGCCGGGAATAGAGCGTGCGTCCGAACCGCCGTTATGCGCCGGTCGTGACGATTTGTAAGAGAATGTAACAGCCCCGAGCCCGGCCCGCCGGACGCCGAGAAGACCCCCGCTCAGTGGGACATCAGCACCGGCACGGTGAGCGAGGCCAACATGCGACGTGTCGCCCCACCAAGCACCATTTCGCGCAGCCGCGAGTGCCCGTAGCAGCCCATCACCAAGAGATCGCTGCCCGAATCGCGAAGAAAGCGGGTCAGCGCCTCACCGACCTTTTCGTCCGGCGCCTTGATCTCCACCGCCTCGGCCGGCACCCGATGGCGGGCGAGCGCGGTGCAAAGATCGCCCGTCGGCACGCCCTCCGTCTCGTTGTCGTCCTCCGGATTGATCCAGAGCACCTTGACCGCCTCTGCCGTGGCCAGGATCGGCAACGCGTCGAAGGCCGCACGCGTCCCCTCGCGGCGCGCGTTCCAGGCGACCGTCACCCACTTGCCGACGCCACGCCCGGGCCCCTCCGGCACGAAGAGAACCGGCCGGCCGGACTGCAGCACGATCTGCTCCGCATCGTCGTCTTTCGGGGCCGGCGTGATGATGAGATCTGCGGCCCGCCCGTAAGCCACGACGCGCCGCCAGACGGGAAGGAGCCCTGCGTCCTCGTCCACCCACTGTGCGCTGACGCCCGCATCGCGGGCCGCAGCCTCGAAGCGAGGCTTGAGCCGCAGCGTCTCGTCCGCGAAGTCCTTGCGATGCTGATCGCCCACGGCGGAGTTGCTGCCGGGGAGAAAGGTCGGCTTGAAGACGTAAGGCGGCACGACGGACAGGCCGATCACGTGCGCACCGAACCGCTGAGCCAGATCGAACGCGGGCGTGACGACGCTGTCGAAAGCGGCTTCGCCTGCGAGATGGACAAGGATCGTCTTGTAGCTCATGTCGTCACTCTGTCTCGGCATCCGATGCGGCCCTCAACAGACGACGGGTTCGCAAAGCTCGATTCTGAACTTCTGATGCGTGCGCGTGCGGCTGAAATCGAACATCCGGTCGTCAAAGCACGAGACCCGTCCCTCGATCATGGTCTCATCGCCGAGCGGAAGCTCTTGGTACATCAAGACCTCTTTGAGGTCACACCCTTTTTCCTTTTTGAGCTGCTCCTGCAGGACGATCCGCCACGGTCCCTCTTGGGGAACGGGCGGTTCCTCGGCCGCAACCGCGAGCACGCCCCAGAGCACCACGGCAAGCGCGAGCCCGAGCGCAAACGCGGCCACTGCATCGCCCCATCTCCCAACTCCAGCCATCGTCGCCTCTCCTTGCCCCCGATATATCTGCATCTTTCAATGCGCCGCGCGCACGATCTTTGACGCGCATCAAAAAGCCCCGCGGCATCGTTGCTAGGCTTGTCGGAGCCCACGGGCGTTTCGCGCCCACCGGCATTCCGTTCACAAAGCGCCACGGACCGACATGATCGAACATTCCATCGATACCGCCTTCTCACCGAAAGGCCGGATCAACCGCCTCGCCTGGTGGATCGGCATTCTCGCAACGTTCGGCGCAGGCGTGCTCGGCACGGCCGTCATGAACGCCGACACCTTCGACGAAAGCGCCAACGCCATCCCACACGCGCCCACGATGGCGGCATTTCTGTGGGCAGCCCTCGCCGCCTACGTGGCCACCGTCCTGACATTGAAACGGCTCGACGACGCCGGCCGGCCCAAGTGGCTCGGCATCCTGTTTGGAGCGGCCGCCGCATTCCTGCTCGCAGGCTGGGGAATCGGCGCCTTCAGCGATCCGTTTGCGCCGCCCGCAACGTCGGCCACGCTGTGGCTCCTTCTCCTCACCATGACGCCCGCCCTCGTGGAAGCGGCTCACCGACCGAGCCGGCCTCACCCGTTCCCTTGATCTCGCGCAAGGAGCGCGCCGCGCGTCCGGCCCATGCTCGCCGCAGAATGACAACAGTCGCCGGATGGCGCCCGTGGATCCCCTCATCTTCAGCCTCGTCACCGGCTTCGGTCTCGGCCTCGCGAGCACACTGCATTGCGCGGGCATGTGCGGGGCGATTTCATCGAGCCTGCTCCTCGCCGGAGGCCCCGGTGGAGCCGCCCGGACGGGGCGCCTCCTGGCGCTCACGCACTCCGGGCGCATCGCATCCTATGTTATGGCGGGTGTCCTGATAGGAGCTATCGGCACGCCGGTCGTCGGCTGGCTCGACCGCGAGCTCGCGTTTCGCCTCGTGCAATGGGCCGGAGCCGTCGCGCTCATGTGGATCGGCATGTCGACCGCGGGCCTGCTGCCGCCCATGAGCGGATTGGACCGCCTGCTCGCCCCCATCTCGGAGCGGCTCGCCCGCACCACGCGGGGTGTTCGCGGCACGCTCATGACGCCCTTCGCGGCCGGCCTTGCCTGGGGCCTCATGCCCTGCGCGATGGTCTATGGCGCTCTCTTCATGAGCCTGCTCACGGGCGCGGCCACGCAAGGCGGCCTCGTCATGCTGGCATTCGGCGCAGGCACGCTGCCCGGCCTCCTCGCTGCTTCCCTGGGCGTCCGCGCGCTCGCCGCAGCAGGCCAGCGGAAGATGCTCCGCACGTCCGCCGGACTGGCCATTGCAGGCCTGGCGGTTCTCAGCGTCTGGCTTCCGCACCCCGCTCACGATATTCTCTGTGTAGACACAGACCGCACCGCTGCATTGGCCGAGAGCATTCACATTCGCTAAAATGTCTTGCGACCAGCGATCCCACGCCGAGGAGACCCGCGTGCCGTTCATCCTTCGATCCATTCTGTCCGCTACGTTCGTGGCGTCGTCTCTGTGCGCCGCTCACGCGGAGCAACTCGGCGACGCGGGCAAGGGGCAGAACTACGCCCGCTCGCATTGCGCCGAATGCCACGCCGTGGAACAGGCGGCCGACGACATCTCGCCGGACTTCGCCGCCCCTCGGTTCGTTGACGTTGCAAATACGCCGGGTATGACCGCCCGCGCGCTGGCCGTCTGGCTCCAGACGTCGCATCCGACGATGCCGAACTTCATCATTCCCGAACCCGAGCGCGACGACGTGATCGCCTATATCATGAGCCTGAAGGTCGACCCGCCGCTCTAGACCGCGATCGCTTCAGGCCCTATCAGCCTGAAGCGTGAATCATCGGTCTCACCAACGAGGCAGAGCGTGATCCCGATTCAATCGAAAATGATCACGCTCTAGAAAGAGTTTGCGGGCGGTCGCGGATCGAAAAGGCAAGAGAAGAGCTTGAAGCAATGAGAAGTCCGGTAGCACAGCGCGCCCTTTGCGTGGCGATCGCCCTTGCGACAGCCGCATGCACCGAACAGACACCCGAGGATCCCGGCAGGGCCGCGCTCGAATCGCGCTGCGCCCGCTGTCATGCCATCGGCGAGACGGACACGAGCGCACACGCCGAGGCGCCGCCGTTCCGCGATATCGTCAAGCGCTATCCGCCCGAGTCTCTCGCCGAAGCGCTGGCCGAAGGCATCGTCACCGGACACCCGGATATGCCCGAGTTCGTTCTGTCGCCAGGTGAAATCGGCGCGGTCATTGACTATCTTACGACCCTCGTCCCCAATCGCTGAGACGGCATGCGGGATCTGAACGCCGCGTGACGCGGTTTGAACCCCGACGGCAGCCCTTGCGAGAGATCGGAGCGACGACGCGGCATGGCGGACAATCATCCTCCCGACGCTTCCACCCAAGCGAAAGCAACCGTGGACGAGCTGATCGCCTTCCTGTCGGACGCCGCCTCGTACGGCACGACAGCGCCCGTCGAAATCATAGAGACCCATGCCGCGCGCGTGTTTCTTGCTGGCAACAAGGCCTTCAAGATCAAAAAACCGGTGACGCTGCCGTTTCTGGATTTTTCGACGGAGCCGCTGCGCCGCAAGGCCCTCGTCCGCGAACTCGAACTCAACCGTCCGCACGCGCCTGAAATCTATCTCGAGGTCGCCAACGTCAATCGCGACCGCGCAGGCCACCTCACGTTCTCCGAAGGCAGACCGGTCGAGGCCGTGCTCGTCATGAACCGCTTCCCGCAGGAGAGCCTTCTCGCGCGCATTGCCGAGAGCGGCCCCCTGCCGCGCGAGACCGCGCGCGATCTCGCCACGATGATCGCGCGATACCATCGCGCCACACCGTCCGTGCCCTCAGCTCCCGGCGCCGACATCATCCGCAAGGTCGTCGACCAGCTTGCGGGCGAGCTCAAAGACATCGCGCCTCGGGGTAGCGAGCCGCTCATGGATGAGTACGCACACCTCGCGTACACCGAGCTCGCGCGCATCACGCCCCTTCTCGACGCACGCGGACAGGCAGGCTACGTCCGCCGCTGCCACGGCGACCTCCACCTCGGCAACATCGTCTTGATCGATGGCGCACCCGTGGCGTTCGATGCTCTGGAGTTTGACGAACGCCTCGCAACCGTCGACGTGCTCTACGATCTCGCGTTCGTCCTCATGGATCTCGACGTGCGCGGAGACAGAAACGCCGCGAACGCGGTCCTCAACGCTTATGTAACGGCCGCGCCGGCCGGCGGAGAAATCGAAGCCCTCGCGACGCTCCCGCTCTTTCTCTCGGCACGCGCCGCCGTCCGCGGCGTCGTGGCGCTCGAACGCGTACGCCAGGAGCCGCAGGGGGCCGAGCGAGCGGCGGACATCGAACGTGGCCTCGGCTACGTCAAAGCAGCCAATGCCTATCTGGCGCCCCCTCCGCCGCTTCTGCTGGCCGTGGGCGGTCTGTCGGGAACGGGGAAATCCACGTTGGCAGCCGCATTGGCGCCGCTTCTCGGCCCAGCGCCAGGCGCGCTCGTGCTGCGCACCGACGTCGAGCGCAAAGGCCTGTTCGGCGTTCCGGAGACGGAGCGACTTGCCGCGGAGCACTACACACAAGCGGTCTCCGACCAAGTCTACGCCCGGCTCTACGACAAGTCGCAGCGGGCGCTCCTTGCCGGCCATGCCGTCATCTTCGACGGCGTGTCGGCCCGCGCCGAGGAGCGGGACCGGATTGCATCCATTGCTCTCGAAGCGGGCTGCAAGTTCGTGGGCCTATGGCTCGATGCACCTCTCGATACGCAAGTCGCCCGCGTCGGCGCACGCCGGGGGGACGCCTCCGATTCCGATGCGACGGTCGTGAAAGCCCAGGCGGAGCACGATCTCGGACCGATCGCCTGGGCACGGATCGACGCAGGAAAAACGCCGGAGCACACGCTTGAGCAGGCCAGAACGATCCTTGGCCTCCCGCCACCGGACGAAGACTGAACAAGACCGAACCGTGCGAAGGGCATGGCGCCCGCCCTAGACCATGATCGCTTCAGGCCCTATCAGCCTGAAGCGTGAATCATCGGTCTCACCAAAGAGATAGAGCGTGATCCCGATTCAATCGAAAATGATCACGCTCTAGGATGGCGGGACACCATGCTTCAGGTCGGCGTCAGGCCGCCGCCCGTCTCTTCGACATCACGCTTTCCGCGGTTTTTCTGAGCTCGGCAGCCTGCTGACCGAGATGGCGGGCGGATGCCAGCATCTGCGCCGCAGCCGACCCCGTCGTTGCCGCAGACGTGTTGAGCCCCACCGCATTGGCCGCCACCTCGGACGTTCCATGCGCAGCCTCCTGCACGTTCCGTGCGATCTCGACCGTCGCCGCGCCCTGCTCCTCCACCGCCGCGGCGATCGTGCTCGCGATCTGATCGATCGACTTAATGATATCGGCAATGGTCCCAATGGAGCCGACCGCATCCACCGTCGAACCCTGGATCGCGTGAATCTGCGCGCTGATCTCGGCCGTGGCCTTCGCCGTCTGGTTGGCGAGCGATTTCACCTCCTGTGCGACGACCGCGAAACCCTTACCGGCTTCACCAGCGCGGGCCGCCTCGATCGTGGCGTTCAAGGCAAGAAGGTTCGTCTGCCGCGCGATGTTGCTGATCAGCTCCACCACGTCTCCGATGGCCTGAGACGCCAGCGAGAGGTTGCGCACCTTGTCGGATGTGGCGTCCGCTGTCACGACAGCTCGTCCCGCGATCTCCGTCGAGCCTGCGACCTGCCGCGAGATTTCCCTCACCGACGCCGACAGCTCGTCCGCAGCCGAAGCGACCGTGCGAACGTTTGCGGAAGCCTGCTCCGCGGCGGTTGCCACCGCCGACGTCTGGTCCGTCGCAGATTTTGCAGCCTGCTGAACCGCGGCGGCCGCGCCTTCAAGTTCTCCCGCCGTCGTCGCTACCGATCCGGCCATGGCAACGACAGAGCCCGCGAGTTGGTCGAGATCCCGCCGCCCAGCCTCGAGATAGACGGAGATGGCAAGGTCCATGTCGAGCATGGCCGCTTTGATGACCGCGCTTTGCAGCGCTGTCTTTCGCTCGTCTTGCGAGACGCCCTTTCCTTTCCAATCCGAAGAGGGCGGAAGTCTGAGTGCGATTGCGCGGATGAGCCCAGTAAGCAGCGCATTGTATCCACCGATGTACCAGCGCGGATCGAGCCCGATCCGGTGATGCGTTTCTCCCACCCGCTTTATCGACGCCTCGTAAGCGATGTCGAAATTGCCGTCGAGAATGGTCGCCCAATGCCGAAGCTGGCCGTTTCGCGCCCCGGTCATGTTAGAACGCGCTCTGAAAAACGCCACTGTTTCTGGATAGTTGGAGATATGATCGTAGAAAACGTCTAAAATCCCCGCCAGCTCACCAAGCAAAAAATCTTTGGATTCGCGAAGAAGCCGCCGGCTTTCCTCGTCGATCTGGTTGAACGACAACCGTGCTGCCATGGACGTGTCGGCACTCATTTTTCATCCCCCTACCTGCGTGCGCCGCCTGCCGGACACACACGCCCGCCTCGCATGCGCGATCACGCATGCGTCACGCTGCAAAGCATCTCAGCCATGTTCTGGAAAAAAGAAACCACGCGCGAAACGAAACTCCGCAGCAAGAGTCCTACAAAAGATATATGTCATTCAATAACAAACATAATTTAGTATAATTCTCGGAAGCAAAAGCTGTCGAAGACACACTCAACTGAGTCGCAGCAAAAAAACAAGATCGCAAAGCGGCACCGCTTTGTTTGGTTCTTTTCCAACACTTCTTTTCGATCCCGGCGAGGTTTTTACGGGCGCAAAAAAATCAGACGGAAAGCGCGTGCCGACGCCGGGTCTTGTCGCCGGCCAGATAGGGATCGAACCACGCGCAAACCGATCGCACGAACGGCCGTCCGCGCTCGGTCACGCTCACGCCCTCCTCGCTCAAGGCGACCAGACCGTCGGTATCGCGGCGCACCGCCTCCTCAACCTCGAACCGGACACGGGCGACCTGCGCGCCGAACTGCTGCTTGAGATCGCGCCACGAGACAAAGAACGCGCACATCAGCCGTTCGATCAGGTACGCGCGCAGCGCGTCGTCGCCCGCCATTTCGTGCCCGCGCACGACGGCAAGCCCTTCTGCCGAAATCCGGCGGGTGTAATCGTCGACGGCAACCGCGTTCTGGACGAAACCCTGCGGCAGGCGTGAAATGGCCGACGCGCCGAACGCAAGCAACGCGTCGGCCGTATCCGTCGTGTACCCCTGGAAGTTCCGCGCAACCGCGCCGCCTGCGAGGGCATCCGTCGAACGGGCGAAATGGTCGATCCCGATCTGAACGTAGCCCTCTTGCTGCAGGACTTGCGCGATGTGCTGCGACTGACGGAAACGCTCTCCTGGCCCGGGAAGCGTCTTCTCGTCGATTAGGCGCTGATGCTTCAGGCGCTCCGGAAGGTGCGCATATCCGAACACCGCGATGCGGTCCGGCGCGAGATCGATCACGTCGGACAACGTGCGGCCCACACTGTCGACCGTTTGGTGGGGAAGCCCGTACACGAGGTCGACGTTGAGGGAGCGCACGCCCTGCGCACGAAAATGATCGCACGCCTTGCGCGTCGTCTCGAAGCTCTGGATACGCCCGATCGCCGCCTGCACTTTCGGATCGAAATCCTGAACCCCGATGGAAACCCGGTTGACGCCGATCTCGGCGAAAGCGTCGGCCTGAGCCTCGCTCAGCAGCCGCGGGTCGATCTCGACGGCAAATTCGGCCTCCGGCGCAACGAAGAATTGGCTGCGGAATGCGTGACCGAGCCGGCGGATGTCCTCGGGCGTCAGAATGTCGGGCGAGCCGCCGCCCCAATGGATGTGCGTCACACGATGTCCCGGCGGAACGAGCGCGGAGACATGCGCGATCTCGGCCTGCAACGGAACCATGTACTCTTCGACGGGCGCATAGCGGCGCGAGGCCTTCGTGCTGCACCCGCAATAGAAGCAAAGCTCGCGGCAATAGGGGATGTGGGCGTAGAGCGAAAGCGAAGGCTCGGCCGGCAAATCCGCGAGCCAGCTTCTCAGATGCAGAGGCGTAACCGCCGCCGAGAAATGATTGGCGGTCGGGTAGCTGGTGTAGCGCGGAACAGGGCCGCCGTGGCGTTGGATGAGGTCGGATGTCATCGGAAAACCGGTCGCGAAACGCCGCTCGGAACAGTCCAAGCCGCATTCGAAGGATAGCGGCCACCCCCCGCGCGACGTTGACCTGGATCAAGACTTGGCGCAGCTGCGCCCCCAGCGCGCGCCCTCATCCGCTTTCGAAACCGAAAAGCTCATGCACGCTGAAATCCATGTTCGCGTCAGCCCACAGGCGACCGGGCTGCCAACGCGCGGCGCGGGCCATCTCCCGGAATTGCTCGACAGTGTATTTGTAGGAATTCTCGGTGTGGATGCTTTCCCGCTCTTTGAAACGGAACCTGCGACCGAGAACCTGGATCTCCTGGGCAACCTCGCTCACGAGATGCATCTCGATCCGGCCTGCGCGCGGATCGTAAATCGCCTCGTGACGAAAGCTCGCGATGTCGATGTCGCCGTCGAGCTCGCGATTGATGCGCGCCAGGAGATTGAGATTGAATGCGGCCGTCACGCCCTTGCGATCGTTGTAGGCGGCAACGAGCTTGCGCGCTTCCTTCTTGAGATCCACGCCGATGATGAGCCGCGCGGCATCGGGGAGCCCGCGGCCGAACGACCGAAGCAGGCGAACGGCATCCGCCGGCCCGAAATTTCCGATGGTCGATCCGGGAAAGAAGCCGACGGCAGAGCGCGTCATCAGGTCCTGCGGAAGCCGGATCGGGTGAGAAAAGTCCCCCACGACGGACCGCACATCGAGCGTCGGAAAGCGCGCGGAAAGTCGCACGACCGCCTCGTCGAGGGCGCTCTCCGACACGTCGAGAGGAACATAGACGACGCCGGGCCCCACTTGGGAGAGAAGCAACTCCGTTTTGACGCTGGACCCCGAACCGAACTCGACGAGCACGCCGTCGGGCCCAAGTCCATTCACCATCTCCGCTGCATGCGCCGCGAGAATCGCCGTTTCCGTACGTGTCGGATAATACTCGGAAAGGGTCGTGATCTCCTCGAACAGCTCGCTGCCGCGCGCGTCGTACAGAAATTGCGATGGGATCGCCTTTTGTGGCCTGGACAATCCCGCCAGCACGGCATCCGCGAAATCGCAGACGGGCGCGGCATGCACAAAGCCTTGGCTCCGGGCAAGCATTCCTCCACGCCGCATTACGTCTCCTCCGCTGCGAGACGCACGCCCGCGAACTGCCAGCGCTGATGCGGGAAGAAGAAGTTGCGATACGTGGCTCGGCTATGCCCATCCGGCGTTGCGAACGAGGCCCCGCGCAACACCTGCTGGCTCACCATGAATTTGCCGTTGTATTCACCGATCGCACCTTCAGGCGGACGATAGCCGGGATAAGGCGAATAGGCGCTTTGCGTCCATTCCCACACGTCGCCGAACATCTGCCGCGGACAGGCTTCGGCGCGCGCCGCGGCGGGCACGGGCCGCAACGCGCGCGTGCCCAACGTGTTGCCTTCGAGCGGAAGCGTCGCACCCGCCAGCTCCCATTCGAACTCCGTCGGGAGCCTATGGCCAGCCCATCGCGCGAATGCGTCCGCCTCATAGTAGGACACGTGGCAGACCGGAGCCGCTCTTTCGACGGGTATGAGCCCGTCGAGCGTCATCGTATGCCAGCCGCTTCCATGCTCCTCCCAGTAGCGGGGCGACCGCCAGTCGTCGGTGCAGACCTTCGTCCAGCCATCGGCAAGCCAGAGCGACGCCGTCCGGTATCCGCCGTCGGCCATGAACTCCAGCCATTCGCCGTTCGTCACCAGACGATCCGCCAGCCGGAAAGGGCGGACCAACGCATCGTGCTGCGGACTTTCGTTGTCCCACGCATAGCCCTCTCCCGCGTGCCCGATCTTCACGATGCCGCCGTCGTAGGAGATCCAGCCCATGTGAGCTTCGCAACGCGCATCAGACGATCCGCCGATCGCGGACAGGCCAGACCGCGCCCGTCCTTCGCGATAGGCGGGCCGCAGCGGATTGACGGCAAAGAGCGCGAGAATGTCGCTCAGCAGCAGCTCCTGATGCTGCTGCTCGTGATTGATGCCGATCTCGATCAGCTTCGCGAGGTCGCCGCCGTCCTCGAAACCGCGCTCCGCCAATCGCTCGAGCGCTTCGTCCACATGCGCGCGGTAATCCATGACCCGCTCGGCGGATGGGCGCGTCAAAAGCCCCCGCGCCGGACGCGGCTGGCGCGCACCCAGCGCCTCGTAATAGGAGTTGAAGCAGAAGTTGAAGGTCTCATCGAATTGACGATACCCGGGGAGATGAGGCTTCAAGACGAAGGTCTCGAAGAACCACGTGACATGCGCCAGGTGCCACTTGGTCGGACTTGCGTCGTCCATCACCTGCGCAGCCATATCCTCAGGGCTGAGCGGCGCCGCCAGCTCGAGCGAGAGGCGCCGCGTGGCAAACAGCCGCTCGGACAAGACATCCAAGGGAGCCGGCGAATGGGTTTCATGTGACGGCAAAGATGCGCTGTCGTGCGCAAGTCGAGCCATGGACGTCTCCTCCAAGAGGCATATCGGGAGCGACTGATGTCGAGGGGTCCAAGCGTCCGGAGTAGACAACCGCCGTGGTGGCAGAGCGCGAAACCGACCTCAGATCCGTTCAAACAGCCCGGAGATGAGAAGTTTGTCCGCAATAACGTCGCAACAGGCCGGCAGTTCCGGTCTCAAGCCGAGGATTTTCCAATAAAAAGAACGCGCCGCAGAGGCTCTGCGGCGCGTTGGAATGGGCATATCTGTCGGGCGGCTGGCCGAGCCGCACTCCGATCTATTCCGCAGGTGCGGGCGTGGGGTCCGCGGCCGCGTGTCCACGCTGCACCTTGCCGCCGAAGCGCCGGCACAGCACGTAGAACACCGGCGTGAAGATGAGGCCGAACACCGTGACGCCGATCATGCCGTAGAAAACCGGCGTGCCGAGGGCCTGACGCAGCTCCGCGCCCGCGCCCGTCGCCCATACCATCGGCGCCACACCGAGAATGAACGCCAGCGACGTCATCAGAACGGGCCGCATCCTGATCCGCGCGGCTTCCGACGCGGCCTGGAACCTGTTGCGTCCCTGTTCCTCGAGCTGGGCTGCGAACTCCACGATCAGAATGGCGTTTTTCGCCGCCAAACCGATGAGAACGATGAAGCCCACCTGCGTCAGAATGTTGTTGTCCATGCCGCGCATGATCACGCCGCTGATCGCCGCGATGAGGCTCATGGGCACGATCAGGATCACCGCAAGGGGAAGCGTAAGGCTTTCGAACTGGGCAGCCAGCACGAGGAACACGAAGAGCACGCCGAGCGCGAACGCGAACGCCGCCGTGTTGCCGGCCCGGATCTGCTGGAACGCAAGGTCGGTCCACTCGTAGCCGAAGCCTTGAGGCAGGACCTCCGCCGCGATCTGCTGCATCATCGCCAGCGCCTGGCCCTGCGAGTAGCCCGGCGCCGCGGACCCGTCGAGCTCGGCCGCCGGATAGAGGTTGTAGCGCGGCACGCGTGCCGGACCCGAGATGTCGCTCACCGTCGTGAACGAGCCGAGCGGCACGGTATCGCCCTGCGCGTTCCGCACGCGGATTTGCAGCACGTCCTTCGCGTCCGCGCGGAAATCGGCGTCGGCCTGCGCCGTGACGCGGAACGTGCGTCCGAGCAGGTTGAAGTCGTTCACGTAGGCAGAGCCGAGGTAGGTCTGCAGCGCCTGGAACACGTCCGGGATATTGATCCCGAGCATCTGCGCCTTGACGCGATCGATATCGAGATAGAGCTGCGGCGTCGAGGTTTCGAACAGCGAGAACACCTGCTGCAGCCCGGGCGTCTGGTTCGCGCGCTGCATCATCGCGCCGACAGCCTGCTGGAGTGCCTGCGGTCCCGCGCCGTCGCGATCCTGCACCATCATCCGGAAACCACCGGAGCTGCCGATGCCGCGCACGGCCGGCGGCGCGATGACGAGCACCATCGCTTCCTGAATGACCGAGAACTTCTGCATCAGCGTTTGCTGAATGGCCTGGGCCGAGAGCTCCGGCTTTCCCTCGCGGTCCTTGAACGGCTCGAGCACGATGAACACCGCACCCGCGTTGGACTGCATCGTACGCGTCGCACCCGAGAACCCGATAAAATTGACCGCGTGCTTGACGCCCGGCGTCTCGAGCGCGAGCTCGACCACGCGCCTGTTGACCTCGTCGGTGCGGGCGAGCGAGGCGGCAGGCGGAAGTTGCGTTGCCGTAATGAGGTAGCCGGCGTCGAGACCCGGAATGAACGCGGTCGGCGTCTGGCGGAACTCGTTCATGCCGAACGCGATGATGCCGGCGTAGATCACCAGCATGAGCGCTCCGAGCCGCACCAGCCGCTCGATCAGCCAGCCGTATCCCTGCGACGCCTTGTCGAAGCTCCAGTTGAAGACGCGGAAGAAAGCGTGAACAGGCCACATGATCAGGCTGGATCGATGCGTCCCGTCATGAGGCTTGAGCAGCAGCGTGCAGAGCGCGGGAGAAAGCGTCAGCGAGACGATGAGCGAGATGATCGTCGCGCCCGCCACCGTCACGGCGAACTGCTGGTAGAACTGCCCGGAAATGCCGGTGATGAACGCCGACGGAACGAACACCGCCGACAGAACGAGCGCGATCGCGACCAGCGCGCCGCCCACTTCGTCCATCGACTTGAATGACGCGTCCCGGGGCGAAAGCCCCGCCGCCATGTTGCGTTCGACGTTCTCCACCACGACGATCGCGTCGTCCACGACGATGCCGATCGCGAGCACGAGCCCGAACAGCGAAAGGTTGTTGAGGGAGAAGCCCATCGCATCGAGCAGGAAGAACGTGCCGATGAGCGAAACCGGGATCGCAACGATGGGAATGACGGCCGCCCGCCACGTCTGCAGAAACAGGATCACGACCGCAACGACCAGCACCACCGCCTCGAGAATGGTGAAGATCACCGCATTGACGGATTCCTGGATGAACTCCGTAGGGTTGTAGACGATGTCGTAGGCGACACCGGCGGGGAAGCCCTTGGAGAGCTCCGCCATCGTCTGCTTGATCTGCTCGGCCGTCGCGATGGCGTTCGAGCCGGGAAGCTGGAAGATACCGAGACCCACCGCGGGGTTGCGATCGAGATAGGAATTGACGCCGTAGTCGAGCGCGGCGAGTTCCACCCTCGCAACATCCTTCAGCCGGACCACGGCATCGCCGTTGCGCTTGACGATGATGTCGCCGAACTCGTTCGGATCTGCGAGACGCCCCTGCGTCTGGACGGCGATCTGGAAAGCGCCCGGCATCTCGACCGGCGGCTGGTTGAGAACGCCGGCCGCGACCTGCACGTTCTGGCCCTGCAGCGCCGCCACCACGTCCGCCGCCGTCATCGCAAGCGACTGGAGGCGGTCGGGGTCGAGCCAGACGCGCATCGAATAATCGCGTCCGCCGAACACCGTCACCGACCCGATGCCGTCGATCCGGCTCAACACATCGACGATATTGGCGTTGGCATAGTTCGAGATGAACAGCGTATCGCGCGACTGGTCGGGCGACAGCATGTTCACAACCATCATCAGGTCGGGAGACGACTTCGCCACCGTCACGCCGATATTGCGCACGTCCGCGGGCAGTCGCGGCTGGGCGACGGCAACGCGGTTCTGAACCTGCACCTGCGCCGTGTCGAGATCGGTCCCGAGATCGAACGCGACCGAAATCGTGAAGCGGCCGTCGTTGGACGAGTTCGACGAGATGAACAGCATCTTCTCGACGCCGTTGATCTGCTGTTCGAGCGGCGCAACGACGGTATTGGCGACGACCTCGGCGTTGGCGCCTGGATACTGCCCGGTGACGTTGACCACGGGTGGCGCAATTTCGGGGTACTGGCCGACCGGGAGCCGGAACAGCGACACGGCACCGACGATCAGGAACACGATCGAGATGACGCTCGCAAAGATTGGCCGGTCGATGAAGAAATGCGAAAAGCGCATGAATAAGCCCTGCCGGTTCGGTTCAGGTCAGTTCGTGCCGACCACGGCCTCGCCGGCCGCACCGTTTGCCGCGGCAGCCTGCTCCGGCGCCACCGTCACGCCCGGACGGATGCGCATCAGACCGTTCACCACGACGTCGTCGTCCGCTTCGAGACCGGACGTGATCACGCGCAAGCCGTCGACCACAGGCCCGAGCGTCACATATTTCGGGTTCACCACGTTGTCCGCCGCGACCACGTAGACGAACTTCCGCACCTGCTCCGTACCGATGGCGCCGTCCGGAACGAGCAGGGCTTCGGCCGGCTTCGACGTGGCCACGCGGATGCGCCCGAACATGCCGGGCGTCAGCTTCCCGTCTGCGTTTTTGAACTCGGCGCGCCCGCGAATGGTGCCGGACGAGCGGTCGATCGTATTGTCCACGAAGTCGATGCTGCCTTCGTGCACGAAATCGTTGTCGTCGATCAGCTTGAGCCGCGCCGGCAGCGTCATGCCGCGGTTCGCGGCGCTGGAATTCCCGGCCTGCACAGCCCGCAAATAGCGCAGGTACGACGCCTCATCCATGGTGAACTCGAAGCGGATCGGATCGACGGATGCGACGGTCGCGAGCAAGGTCGTGTTGCCGCCCGTTCCGCCCGTGACGAGGTTTCCGACGGAAACGCGCCTGTCGCCGATGCGGCCCGAAATCGGCGCCTTGAGCTCCGTGAATTCGAGATCGAGCTCGGCCTGCGCGAGCGCGGCCTTCTGCGCCGTTACGGACGCTTCCGCAACACGCTTGGCCTGCACCCGCTGATCGATGGTCTGCTGCGTGATCGACGTGCCGCTGACGAGGCTTTCCGCGCGCGACAGATCGCTTTCGGCAAACGCAAGATTGGCTTCCGCCGTGACGACGGCAGCCTTCGCTTGCTCGAGTGCCGCCTCGAACGGCCGCCGGTCGACCGTGAAGAGCGGAGCCCCGGCTTCGACGAGCTGGCCGTCCGTAAAATGGATTTTCGACAGGTACCCGGAGACGCGCGCGCGAACCTCGACGAAATCGAGAGCCACGAAGCGGCCCACATATTCGTCGTGATCGGCAACGGGCTTCGTCACTGGCCTGGCGACGGTCACCTTGGGCGCAGGCGGCGCGGTGCCGGCCTTCGCTCCGGGCTCCTGCTCCCGGCACGCGCCGAGCATTGCCGCCACCGCAATCAGCGCGGCAAAGGCCATTGAGGAGCGACGAGGCGACATGGGTCCTCCAGCACGTGACATTGTTTGCGGCCTCGGTTCATCCTCTGCCGAATGATCTACGCGCCGGGCGTGCCCGCGGATCTCGGCATTTGACGGAAATCAGCGACCCTAGCTTTCGTCGCCTGAGGAATGATCCCATGACAAAGCAGGTCGAAGTATGTTAGGCGGTACCGATCGGTAACATCGGGTTTGGTACCGAGCGGTAACATCACAGTCAAGAGGCAATGAACAAGACGATCGTTCGCAACGGGCGAAATCCCGAGGCATTGGACGCCCTTGCGCCGCCCCCTCGCGAGCGGATTCTCGCTGTTGCCTGCGATCTGTTCTACCGGAACGGGATCCACGCGGTCGGCGTCGAGGCGATCGCCGAAGCCGCCCGCACCAACAAGATGACGCTTTATCGGCACTTCAAGTCGAAGGACGATCTCGTCGTCGAATACGCCCGCAAGCTTGCCGCGGCGGGAGACGCCGTCTGGCTCAAGCTCGCCGCCGATCACCCCGACAACCCCGAAAAGCGCCTCGCCGCCTGGGTCGATCATGTCGAGGAGATCGTCACCAGCAACGCCGAGCGCGGGTGCGCCCTCGCCAATGCGGCCGTCGAGCTCCAGCCGGGCCATCCCGCCCGCGCGGTCATCGAGGCTTACAAGCACCGCAAGCGCGACCACCTCGTGAAGCTGTTCCGCGCCGCGCGATACCGCGACCCCGAGCCTCTCGCCGACGAGGTGTTCCTGTTGTTCGAAGGCGCCCGGATCAGCATCCAGTGCGGCAGCCGCGGACCGGCGTCCCGTTTGGTCGCGATGCTGCGGGACCTTCTGGCCAAGGCCCCGCGTAAAGCCCGCGGCTAGACCATGATCGCTTCAGGCCCTATCAGCCTGAAGTGTGAATCATCGGTCTCACCAAAGAGTTACCACAGACCGACATCTTCCCAGCGCTCGGGCGGGATCTCGTCGCCGAGTTGGTAGGTGAACGTCGTCACCTTGAGGTGATCGCTCGCGAGCGTGCAGTCGAAGCTCAGCGCATACCAGCCCTTGCTCGCGCGCACGGCAGCGCCCTTGGCGGAGACGGCCGTCCCGTCGAACTGCGCCCGCCCGAACGTATCGGGCATCACGCGATCAACCCCCTTCAGCAGCTTGTCTCGCCGGATCGCGTCGATCCCGCGAGCGACGCACGCCTGCTGGGCGCGCTCTTCCGGGCTGAGCTTCATCAACGCTTTTTCATTGCGGCTAGGCTGAGCGGCCTCGGCGAGCGGCGCAACGAGCAAACACGCAAACGCAACGAGCACGAAACGCATCGTGGTCCCCCAAGTATCCCCTGAACATGATCGGAGGAAGAAGGACCAATCAATTGTGGCATCATTGAGCGAGGGCTATCGCTTTCTCATCACCTGTCTGACGGTCGCGCAGCGGCCATCGAAAAAGCCGCGCGGTTGTATCTCAATCAGGCGTCGGACCGTCAGGTGCGCGTCGAGGACGGACCCTGATCGTCGTCGTTCTGCCCGTCGCGACCATCCGACCGAGAGACGCCATCCCCGGACTTCCGATCCGCCTCCTCGAGATTTTCGAGCGCATCGATCATGCGCCACGGCATGAGCGTCCGCACCACCCGATCGTAGGTGCGCTTGAGCTGCGGGCTGAGATATCTGACCATCTTGTCCATTCCGGTAGAACCGGAAGCAGCGCGCGAGGTTCCGGCCGGGCAGACAGCCCAGCCGAAAAGTCAAGCGGTGAAAGTGCTTGCGCCGCATAGAATGTCCTGGATCAGCCCCCCGGGGTCCCGGCTATATCCTGCGAGGCGCTGCGACAGAGACCGTCCCCATGACCGACATCACCCAGCCTGCGGACAGCCGGCTTCGGCAGACGCTCGAAACAGCGCTTCTGAACCCGATCCGCGCGTTTCGCCTGCGCTATCTCCCCTTGCTGATGGTCTATTTCGCCTACGGCGCGCTCGGCATCATCACCATCGCGGAAACGTTCTGGATCAAGTCCGCTCTGACCATGACGCCTGCGGAGCTTGCAGCCCTCTCGGTCTGGCTCACGCTGCCGTGGACGATCAAGATGGTGTTCGGCGAATTGGTCGACGCCGTGCCGATCATGGGCTCCCAGCGCAAGGTCTACGTCCTGATCGGCGGGACGCTCGTAGCAGCAGGCCTCGTCACGCTGGCGGGCGCCGCGGGCGGATGGATCGCCTTCGCCGAACCGCAGAACCTCTATCGCCTGGGATCTTTCCTGTCGGTGGTCGGGGTCGTGTTGCAGGACGTCGCCGCCGACGCCATGAGCACCGAAGTCGTCGATCGCGAGCACCCCAACGGCACGCCGCGCAACGTCCAGGACGTCAACCGCGATCTCGGCATGGTCCAGGTGCTGGGCCGCCTCGCGCTCTCGTTCGGGATGGTGGCGGTGGCCGGCCTAGCCGGTCTCCTGGCGAGCGTGTTCTCCTACGAAACCGTGTTTCTCCTCGGCCTCGTCATCCCCCTGATCTCCGTATCGGGCGCGCTCCTGATCGACATAACGCCGACGGAGACACGCCCCGTCGACTGGCGCATCCTGGGCGGCGGCCTCGCATTTGGCGCCGCCGTCGTGGCCGTCGCCACCACCGGGCTCCCGTTCGGCCAGGAAATCGTGTTCGTATTTTCGATGGCCGTCGTGTGCGCCATGCTATGGCGCATTGTGCGCGACCTTGATACGCGCACGCAGGAAACGATCCTCTACGCCGCGATCATCATCTTCGTATTCCGCGCAACGCCCCTCGTCGGCCAAGGCTACACCTGGTTCACCATCGACGTGCTGGGATTCGACGAGGCGTTCCAGGGCACTCTCAACCAAATCGGGGCGGTGCTGGCCCTCGCAGGAACCTGGCTCTTCTCCGACGCCATCACCAAGCGTCCCGTTCCGGTGGTCCTGCTCTGGCTCACGATCGTGGGCACGCTGCTCTCGCTTCCGAGCCTCGCCCTCACGCTCGGCATCAGCGAGTGGACGGAAGCAACCTTCGGCTTTGGCGCACGCACTATCGCCATCATCGATACCGCCGCCTCGTCCCCCTTCATGCAGCTCTCGATGATCCCGCTGCTCACGCTCATCGCGATCTATGCGCCGCCGACGCGACGCGCCACGTGGTTCGCGCTCATGAGCTCGCTCATGAACCTCGCGCTCGTCGCCAGCGCGCTGCAGACGAAGTACGTGAACCAGATGTTGGTCGTGGATCGCGGCTCTTACGAGAACCTGCCGCTCCTGCTCGGCCTCGTGATGACCGTCGGGCTGGTGGCGCCGCTCGCGGCCATTCTCGTGTTCGGCCGCAAGCTGAATGGCGCTCAGAAACAAAAAGCGCCCAGCTAACCGATATCACTCTCTTCGCGTCTCTGTCAGCCCTCGCGACCGAACGCGCGGCGCAGCTCGACCTTCGCCCGCTCGAGCGTCTCGACGCGTCGCCGCGGCAGCGACCTGCCGGCACGATTGATGTAGAACGTGAGCATCGACATGGCGGACTGATAGGGCGTGCCCTTGCGCCGCCGACTCCGTTCCGCCGAGCGCTTGAGCGACTGCGCGATTTCGGCAGCCCGGCCCTTGAAGACGCCGCTATCGAGGTCCAGCGCATCGCTGGTGCGGGTGACCTCGGCGGACCAGTTCTTCTGCTTTGCCGCGCGCTTGGAGCGGGCTGCCGACCCCTGCCCTTTCGTCCCCCTGGCTTTTCTGTCTGTCATGGATGCGGCCCAGGGCCTCCGCTCGAAACGGATCATGGGACGCGAACAGCTTGAGGTGCGGAAGGTTCCCCCTGTGGCAAGCGACGAACGCCGTTTAGGGCTGCGCGAGATAGACGCGGCTTGCTGAACCGTGCCCGGACGCCTCTTCCGCGAGATAGAAGCTGTGAACCCAGCCCGTCGCGCGGCGATATCGGACAGGGCACCAGTCCCCTTGGCAATGGCCCGTGATTTCGATCCGCCGGCCGTTCGGCGGAATGGATGCGACGGCCGCATGCGCCTCGGACGGGCCCCCACGCACATTGAGCACATCGCGGCGCATAACCCCCCGCACGCGATAGAAGCCGGGCGCACGAACGGACGGAGCCGACGTCCACGGCTCGCGCTCCGCCTGCACGTCTTTCTGAACCGGCGGCTTGAGCGATCCCGTTTCTGCCCCCTGAGGCTGAGCGGCTGGCACGGCCTTTGGCCGCGACGCCGCCGACGCACGCGCCGCGAGACGCGTTTCCTTTTTCGGCGTCTGCTTGGCCGCCTCGACGGCAGCGACGGGCACAGGGGCCGGCTGCGGCGCCTCTTCGCCCGCGATGCGGGCCGAGGCCGCGAGCAACCCTGCGCCACCGAAGCGCATCATGGGAACTTCCGGCTTCATATCCAACGCGGACACCATCTCAACGACCGAAGCGCTTGCCGGAGGCGCGCCCTCCTCGGCTCCGAGATCCACCCCTGCGACGCGGATCTCCGCGGTTCGCGCGGGCGCGCGAACAGGCAACGGCAGAGGCTCGGCCACGGCCGGCACGCGAGCACGGGGCGCCTCGGCCTGTCGCTCGCTTTTTGGCTGCGGAGTTGTCTTTACGGCCGCGGACGTCGCAGCCGGTTGCGACGCCTGAGACGCAGTTGCGGCCTTCGCAACGACGGTTGCCTCCGGGGATCCCGGCGTATCCGTGGGTGGTCCCTCTACGAGCGTCGCCGTGCCCTTCTTTCCGTTGTCCTGCTGCCAGAACAGCCGCGTGCCGTCTTGTTGCACGCTGAGGCATTGCGGCTCGGCGTCGAACCAGCGGAACCACTTCGAGCAGATCCTGTCTCCGTCGATCCACCAGCGGCCGCGATCGCGCGCGGACCCGAGCAGCGGCCCGAGTTCTCCCGCTTCGCCCGATACGAGGCCGTCGGTGCCGAAGCGCACGGGGATCTTCGTCCCGAGCGGCGTATCCATCTCGATGAGCGCGCCGTTGAGCGATCTTTTCAGATCCTCGCCGGACAGCGGCACCGGCCCGGCGAACGCGGCCGTCGCTCCCGATACGACACTGAGAATGAGGAACGGCCTGAGCAAGCGATCGACCCTGACGCTAGAACATTCGACGCCCGAGCCCCTACCTCCTACAGGAGTATGGCAGGAACAGGATCGGCGCCGCCATGCGGTCCAAAAACTGACCCGCACACCGAGGCTTGCAACGGTGCGGGGCCGACCCCGCGCGCGAAACGGAAGGCCACTCTAACCAATAGGTCGAGGGCTCTTACCAACCCGTAAAGATTGGTAAACAAGGAGCACATCTGACCGGCCAGCCCGCCTGCGCTTGTGCTAAGTGTGTTCCGAAGCCCGCAACGGTAGCGAGAGCCACATGCGTATTGCAGCAATCCTGTACGAAGCCGACAAAGGGCCGGCAGCGGACGCTCTCCTCACCGGCATCGCTCGAAGTTTCCGCGCGCGAGGTCTCAAGCTCGCCGGCGCGGTTCAAAGCAACGTCGCCCAGCCCGGCCGAAGCCGCTGCGACATCCTCCTCGAGGACCTTGCATCGGGACGGGTCGTGGAAGCCTCCGAGAACCGCGGCCCGATGGCCAGCGGGTGTCGGCTCGACGCCGGCGCGCTGGAAGACATCGTCGGCCTGTCGGCAGCGTCGCTCGCTCCTGAAACCGCGCTGGTCATCGTCAACAAATTCAGCAAGCGCGAAGCGGAAGGCCACGGCTTCCGACCCTTGATCGAACAGGCCGCCGTCCTCGATATTCCCGTGTTGGTGGCCGTCAAGCCGGCGCATCTCGACGCCTGGACTTCGTTCGTCGGCGGCGCTCCGACCCTCCTGCCGCTCGATGAGGAAACGGTCACGCGCTGGTGCGAGACGGTGATAACGCGCAAGGCTCCGCACGAGGCGATGACACTGTCCTCGATCCGGCCGTAACGGTCCCACGCCGATGCGGGGCGCGTGTCGCCCCGCCGGCCGCCTCCGATCTGGGTGCACAATAGCCACAGCCGATCGAGAACGATCCAGATTCTATACGAAATTCATCAAGAATTGACTTTGCTCAAGTGGCCGCCACCGGAGCCACCCCTATTCCTTCTGTCTCAAGGACTTGCTCCTCCCCGTCGCGGAGGGGCGCGGCCGGCCTGAGGCGCCGGACGCTGGCCCCCGGAAGGAAAACGTAGTGTGTCGAGCCGTCAGATGACAGATGCCGCTCTCGCCCCGCATTTTGCGCGGCTCGTGGACGAGCCGATCTGCGATGCCTTCGCGGGGCGCCGGGCGGTCCTGCCGTGGCGAAACAAGCGTCCGCTTCCCGCGGACGATGTGCCCGCCACATGGGCCAGCTTGATGCGCAGCCATCGCTCGTCCGAGGACCGGCTTGCGTACGTGCACGTTCCCTTCTGCGCCAACCACTGCCTGTTCTGCGGTTTCTATCGCAACGCCTATACGCCGCAGGCAACGTCGTCCTACGCCGATCTCCTGATCGAGGAAATCGAGCACGAGGCTTCGGAGCCGACGATCCGCAGCCGGCCGGTGGCGGCCGTCTATCTGGGCGGAGGAACGCCGAGCGCGCTATCCGCCGCCGAACTCTCCCGCATCCTCGAAACAATCAAGCGGTGTCTGCCGCTCACACCCGAGTGCGAGATCACGATCGAAGGCCGCATCATCCACTTCGATGCCGAAAAGATCGACGCCGTGCTCGAAGCCGGCGTCAATCGCATCTCCATCGGCGTTCAGAGTTTCGATACCGACGTCCGCCGGCGACAGGGACGGCGCGCGTCGCGAGACGAGGCGATCCGTTTCCTGGAGGTGATCCGGGATCGCGATCGCGCAGCCCTCGTCATAGATCTCCTCTACGGGCTTCCAGGCCAGACCGAAGCCGTTTGGCGCGAGGACTTGCGCATCGCCACCGACATCGCGCCCGATGGCCTCGATCTCTACGGCCTCAATCTCATTCCGGGAACGCCCCTGCACACGGCGTCCGCGAGCGGCAAATTCCGCAACATGGCCGCGCTTCGCGAGATCGGGCGCATGTATAGCACGGGCGTGGAAACGCTTGCCGTGAAAGGCTGGACGCACCTCAGCAACAGCCATTGGGCCCGCACGCCGCGCGAGCGCAACGTCTACAATCTGCGCATCAAGGAGGGCGTCGATTGCCTGGCCTACGGGTCCGGCGCCGGCGGCCTATTGGGCCGACACAGCTACAGCGTTGCGCCGGATTTGGATGTGTATCGCGACGCTGTTCTCGCTGGCCGCAAGCCCATCCTCGGCATGCTCGTTTCGGATTCGCTAGAGCCCGCGCGCAACGCCATCACGGCCGGACTCGAGGTCGGCCGGCTCGATCTCGACCGCATCGCGATCCACCTGGGCGGCAGGCTGAACCCCGCCATCGCCCCGCTTCTCGATCAATGGCAGACGGCCGGACTCGTCTCCATCGAAGGAAGCATCGTCTCGCTCACCACGGCCGGGCGCTTCTGGTACGGCAACCTAGTCTCCGCCTTCGACGCCGTGCTGTCGGACGGCGCGCCTGCAGCCGCCACAGGCAGGCTCGCCGGGGTGAGCCGAAATCGTGAAACTCAGCAAAGGACATCGCGCCCATCATGACTCACGCAAACACAGCCACAGCCCGTGATCTCGTCCGCATCGCCCTCGCCGACGATCCCGGCGGCATCCTGGAGGCGACGGCCTCCCGCCACGGGCTCTCGCTGCAGGACACCGTCGAATGCCTGCCCGCCGACATGTGGACGCGCATCTCCGGCACGCACTTCGTCGATGTCATGCGCGACCTTTCCGAATGGGGAGACGTCACCGTCATCTCCCACACGAAGGACGCCATCCTGGAATTCGAAGGGCCTGTGCCGAACGGCACCCTCGGCCACGGCTTCTACAATCTCGGCGGCGGCAGCGGACTGAGCGGACACCTGCGGGCTGACAACTGCAAGGCGATCGTCTTTCTCCGCCGCCCGTTCATGGGGAAGGAAACGCTCTCGGTCCAGTTCTTCAACGCGGATGGCGAAGCCATGTTCAAGATCTTCGTCGGCCGCGACGAAAGCAAGAAGTTGAAGGCCGATCAGGTGAAGCGCTTCACGCAGCTAGAGACGCGCTTCCCCGAAACCAAGGGCGCACATTGAGATGAGGCCGGTGCTGATCTTCGGAGCGAGCCGGGGCGTCGGCTTGCTTCTGGCAAAGAAGCTGCGACAGGGCGGCGTGCCCGTGCTCGCGATGCTCCGCTCCGACTCCGGCCGCGCAGAGCTCGAAGCCGACGGCGTGCGCATCGCCTCGGGTGATGCATTCTCGACATCCGATATCGAGCGCGCATTCTCCCTCGTCCAAGGCAAGTTCGACGTCGTCTCGACCCTGGGCGGCCTCGGACCCGATGGCAAATACATCGACGATGTCGGAAACATCGATGTGATCGACGAAGCCGCGCGGCGCGGCGTCACCCGGTTCGTTCTGGTGACATCGATCGGATGCGGAGACATGGCGCCCTTCCGCTCCGAGCGGGCCATCGCCGCGTTCGGCGCGGCCGTGGACGCGAAAACGCGCGCCGAAGAGCATATGAGGCGCACCATCTCGCAAGGCACCTCGATCCGGCCGGGTGGCTTGCGCTCCGAGCCTGCAACCGGCCGTGGGATCTTGTCGACGGACCCCGAGATGCACGGCTTCATCCATCGCGCGGATGTGGCCGATCTCGTGGCACGCCTGCTGCGCGACGACGATACCGCGGGCCGCGCCTTTGCAGCAGTCGACAGGGATCAGGCGAAAAGCGTCAATCCCATCGCACCCTTTCCTCTCGCGGCATAGGGGAAAGGCATGTCCGGCCCAATGAGAAACACAGCCTGCCAAACGCACGGAAAGCGAGGTCCGGCATGAAACTCGGGTTCCTGATGATCGTCATGACCATGCTCGAAAGCGGAGAAATGTCGGCGGCGTTCGTCAACACGGCCTCTCTCGACGAGTGCGAGCGCCGTGCAGCCGCCGTCCGCACCATTCTCTCGAACGGACCGGTGCCGCTCAAGGATCTCGTCTGCCGCCGCTCGGATGCCGCGTTCGAACCGTTCTCGCACGACGCGCAGGGCGCCCATGCGCATCGCTATCTCGTTTCGTTCGACGACACGGACGCCAAGATCACGCAACTGCACGACGACACGCCCTGCGGCACCGATTCCGCCACCGCGCGCGATCCGTCCAAGCCAAGCCAATACTGCGCGGTCTCCGCCCAGAAACTGCTTTCGGAAGGGAACTGACGTCAAAAGACGGCAACGGAAGGTTTCCCGTGGCGCGGCGACGCGTTTTTCACGGCGGGCCTTGCTGTGTCGTCACGCAAGGAAAGGTACAAGGTATGACGACGACGAAGCACAACTGCATGAGAGCGGAGGACGGAACCCTTCCGCGCGCTCCGTGGCCGCAAAGATCGAAAGACCGGTCTCGGATAAAGAGGATGGTGCTCGGCCTCATGCTGTCCACGGCCGTTGTGGCATCGTCCCCGGCGCGTGCCCAGGACGGCGCGGTCTGGCTCGACGGCATTACCGTGATCGGCACGCGCACGGAGGTCTCGGTGCAGGACAACCCGGCGTCCGTCACCGTGATCGACCAGCAGCAGCTCGAGCGCAGGGCGCCGGAGAGCATCGCCGAGATGCTGCGTGACGTACCCGGCGTCGAGGTCGTCGATTCGTCCGCGGCCGGCATGAAGCGCCTGCGGATCCGCGGCGAGTCGTCGGCCCGCGTGACCATCCTCGTCGACGGCCAGGAAATCACCGATCACAGCACGTTCGGCACGCCGATCCTGATCGATCCGAGCAACGTGGAGCGCATCGACGTCGTGCGTGGCCCGGCATCCGTGCTCTACGGCGCCAAGGCCATCGGCGGCGTGATCAACATCATCACCAAACGCGGATCGGACAAACCCGTCGAGCTGGAGCTTGGCGGCGCTTACTATTCCGGAACGAAGGGCCGTCAAGGCTGGGCTGCGCTGTCGGGAACGATCGAGAGCTTCGACTACCGCATCTCGGGAACCCTCGCCGAGCACGAGGACCGCAAGGTTCCGAACGGCCGCTATACGTCCACCGGCCGGCTCGACGGCACGTCGTTCGACAACGACGATCTCTACCTGCATCTCGGCCACACCTTCGGCGCTGCGAACAACCACTATCTGGCGCTCAAGGTCGAGCAGAACCGGCTCACGACGGAGAACTGGACCGATCCCGAGAGCCTCGTCTTTCCCATCACGGATTTCCGCATCGACCTCCCGCAGCGTGACCGGCAGAAGATCGGCGTCTATTACGACGGCAAGAATCTCGGCCCGGTTCTGCGCAACGTCCACGTCGACGCGTTCTATCAGACGATCGACCGCCTCTTCATGAACGAGGTGGTGATGAGACCGACGCTAACGGCCCCCAATAGGAGCGTGACGGTGACGTCCACGTCCGACGACGAGATCGTGAACTTCGGCGGCACGATCCAGGCCGACCTCCAGTTCCACCCCGACCACGAGACCATTGTCGGCATGCACTATTTGTCGGACGGGCTGGACACCGCAAAAACATCTTCCACGATTTCTAGGAACTTTCCCTTTCCCGTTCCTCCCACTTACCGGGACGACCTCGACAAGGCGTTCATAAGAACGGCGTCCGCTTTTGCGCAGAACACGTGGTCGTTCGCGCAGGACTTCAAGCTCGCGACTGGCGTGCGCTATCACCACATCGAAACCGAGCTCGATTACACGACCAGCACCACGCGATCGCCTCAAAGCACCACCGATGAGCAGATCGTGACGTCGGCCAGCCTCGTTTACACCGGCATCCAGGATACGACGCTGCGTGCGCACTACGCGGAAGGCTACATCACGCCGACGTTGCTTCAGCTCTTCACCGACACCGCGGCAGGCCGCGGCACGAACACCTACGGCAACGCCGACCTCGACACCGAAACGTCGCGAAGCTTCGAAATCGGCGCACGTTACAATGCAGCCGGCCTCGCCGTAGACGTCGCAAGCTTCTACACGACGGCGAAGGACTACATCACAACGGTCCGCTGCGGCACGGGGGTTGCGTGCCCAGCCGGGGCCACGGCAGCAGAGTACGTCTATGACAACGTCGACGAAGCGACGACCTACGGCATCGAGCTCATGGCAGAATACGCTGTCCCCGGTACCGCGTTCACGCCTTACGTGAGCGGCGCCTGGACACGGCGTAAACTCGAGTTCCAGCGCTTCGAGACTTACAACAGCAACACGCCCGAGCTCTCGAGCCGGATCGGCGTGCGCTACGATGCGGTGATCTCGGGGTTCAATCTCTGGACGGATCTGTTCGTGCGCACGGCAAGCGGCGTCAAGCTGTCGTCGTGGAACGATACGACATCCACCGTCGAGACCGATACGCTGTCAGGGTGGACGACCTTGAACTTCGCGTTCGGCGGCCCGCTCACCGCGGATGAATCTGCGACGTTCGCCGTCCATCTCAACAACCTGACCGACGAAGAGTATCGCTCGTCGTTCGACGAGATCCCGGGAATCGGCCGCAGCGTGGAGGTGAGCGCCCGGGTGAAGTTCTAGAGTGCTTCCGGAAAAGTGGGAACCGGTTTTCCGATAAGAAGCACGCTAAAGCAAAAGCTTAGAGCCGTTCCGCGATTCCACCAAAATCGGAACGGCTCTAGAGTTGCACCAGAAGGCTCGGCGCTTACAAAGCCTGACAACAGGCACCACAAACGAAAACCTGGAGCCGTCCCGAAACGTTCGGGGCGGCTCCAAGCCGTGAGAACTTCGGAACCATTCAGCTACGGCGCGCGAAAAGCCATCGGCCGCACCGCGACGCCTTTCACTCCGCCGCTTCAGCCGGCTTCGCGATCTGGCGCGTACGGGTGGAGAACTCCTCGTAGTCTCGCTGATAGGCCGAAAGCCCGTTGGTCGGCGAAACCTGCACGGCCGTCACCTTGTATTCCGGACAGCTCGTCGCCCAATCCGAGAAGTCGGTGGTAATGACGTTGGCCTGCGTGAGCGGATGATGGAACGTCGTATACACCACACCGGGCGCGACGCGGTCGGTGATGTTCGCCCGCAAGGCAGTCTCGCCTGCACGGCTCTTGATCATCACCAGGTCCTTGTCCTTGATGCCGCGCTGCTCCGCGTCATGCGGATGGATTTCGAGCACATCCTCTGGGTGCCAGACGCCATTGGCCGTGCGCCGCGTCTGGGCTCCGACGTTGTACTGGGAGAGGATGCGGCCCGTGGTCAGGAGCAGCGGATAGCGCGGACCGATCCGCTCATCGGTCGGAATGTACTCGGTCAAGACGAAGTGGCCCTTGCCGCGCACGAACTCACCGACGTGCATGATCGGCGTGCCGTCGGGATGCTCCTCGTTGCATGGCCACTGGATGGAGCCGCCGAGGTCCTCGATGCGCTTGAACGACATACTCGTGAAGGTTGGCGTCAGACGCGCGATCTCGTCCATGATCTCGCTTGGATGCGTATAGCTCCAGTTCAGCCCGAGCTTGTTGGCGATGAGTTGCGTGACCTCCCAGTCGGCATAGCCGTTCTTGGGCTGCATGACCGTGCGAATGAGCTGCACGCGCCGCTCGGCGTTGGTGAAGGTCCCGTCCTTCTCGAGGAATGTGCAGCCCGGCAGGAACACGTGGGCGTAACGGGCGGTCTCGTTCAGGAACAGATCCTGCACGACGACGCATTCCATTGCCTCGAGGCCGGCAGCCACGTGATGCGTATTGGGATCGGATTGCAGAATGTCCTCGCCCTGGATGTAGATCGCCTTGAAGGTGCCCTCGACAGCCGCATCGAGCATGTTGTTAACGCGCAGGCCCGGCTCCGGGTCGAGCTTGCATCCCCACGCCTCCTCGAACATCGCGCGCGTCACCGGGTCGGACACGTGACGATAGCCGGTGAACTCATGCGGAAACGAGGCCATGTCGCACGAGCCCTGCACGTTGTTCTGCCCGCGCATGGGATTGACGCCCACCCCGGGGCGCCCAAAGTTTCCGGTGGCCATGGCAATGTTCGCGATAGCGATGACGGCGGTCGAACCCTGTGAGTGCTCGGTGACGCCGAGGCCGTAATAGATGGCGGCGTTACCGCCCGTCGCGTAGAGGCGCGCCGCGCCACGGACGTCCGCGGCCGGAACGCCGGTGTACTGCTCCATGGCTTCGGGCGAGTTTTGCTCCTGTGAGACGAACGCCTTCCACTCCTCGAACGCATCCGGCTCGCAGCGCGCGCGCACGAACGCCTCGTTGACGAGACCTTCGGTCACGATGACGTGCCCGATCGCCGTGAGGATCGCGACATTGGTTCCGGGTTTCAGAGCGAGGTGATAGTCCGCCTGCACATGCGGCGTGCGCACGAGATCGATACGGCGCGGATCGATGACAATGAGCCTCATGCCTTCGCGGAGGCGCTTCTTGATGTGGCTGCCGAAAACGGGGTGGGCATCGGTCGGGTTGGCGCCGATGACCAGGATGACGTCCGAATGGTCGATGGAATCGAAATCCTGCGTGCCGGCCGACTCGCCGATCGTGGTCTTCAAGCCGTAACCCGTGGGCGAGTGACAGACGCGAGCGCAGGTGTCGACATTGTTTACGCCGAAACCCGCTCGGATGAGCTTCTGGACCAGATAGGCTTCCTCGTTCGTACAGCGCGACGATGTGAGCCCGCCAACGGCCGTGCGGCCGTACTCCCGCTGGATGCGGTGGAATTCGGACGCGACGCGGTCGAGCGCCTCCTCCCAGCTCGTTTCGCGCCAGGGATCGGTGATCTTGTCGCGCACCATCGGCTTCAAAATTCGATCCGGATGCGTGGCGTAGCCGTAGGCGAAACGGCCCTTGACGCAGGAGTGGCCGTGGTTGGACTTGCCGTCCTTCCACGGCATCATGCGCACGACTTCCTCGCCCCGCATCTCGACCTTGAAGGAGCACCCGACCCCGCAATAGGCACAGGTCGTGATTGCCGAGTGCTCTGGTTGCCCCGCGTCAATAATCGATTTCTCGATCAATGTGGCCGTTGGGCAAGCCTGCACGCAGGCGCCGCAGGAGACGCATTCGGACGCGAGAAAGTCCTCGTTCATGCCCGGCGACACGCGACTGTCGAAGCCGCGGCCCGAGATGGTCAAGGCAAACGTCCCCTGAACCTCCTCGCAGGCGCGGACACAGCGGTTGCAAACGATGCATTTGGAGGGGTCGTAGGTGAAGTACGGGTTGGTTTCGTCCTTCGAGAGCCAGAGATCGTTGGCGGCGTGGTCGACCCGGTTCTTGGCGAAGACGTGGTTGGCGCCGTCGTAGCCATAGCGAACCTCGCGCAGGCCCACGACGCCCGCCATATCCTGCAGCTCACAGTCGCCGTTGGCCGCGCAGGTCAAACAATCGAGCGGGTGGTCGGAGATGTAGAGCTCCATCACGCCATTGCGGATCTTGGCAAGGCCCGGGGTCTGAGTGTGGACCTTGATGCCGGGAGCGACGGGTGTGGTGCAGGAGGCCGGCGTGCCGTTCCGGCCCTCGATCTCGACAAGGCAGAGGCGGCAGGAGCCGAAGCTCTCAAGCATGTCGGTGGCACAGAGCTTCGGGATGGTCGTGCCCATCTCCATCGCGGCACGCATGATGGACGTACCTTCCGGAACCGTCACCTCCACACCGTCGATGGTGAGCGTCACCGTCTTCTCGGACTTGGACTCCGGAGTGCCGTAGTCGGTCTCTTTGATCAGGGCCATGGTTTCCAACCCGAACTGTGGTCTTTGTTTTTCGATACCCGGGGCGAGGCGCAACCGTCATGCCTCGCCGGCAGGAACTCTGCATATATTATATCGTATTACGATACATTCAAGCGGCACAATCATGATGCCCGGCCTTACCGGGGAGCGAATCCATGCTGCGGTGCAGGTGAGAGAGCCCGTCTGCTGGCACGTCGTCTCACGGAACGAGGCTCGGACGCCGACTTCAGATCACGGAGGGAGAAGGCTGCTTTTCGAGCCGCAGCAGAGTGATGGACGCCCCGAGGATCAGAACAATGCTGACGACGATCCACGGTGTTATCGGCTCCTGGAAGAACAACGCCGCGAAGACGATGGCGTAAACTGGCTCCAGAGCGATGAAACCGCTGCACGTGCTCGCCGAAAGGCGCTCCAACGCATAGAGGTAGATCAGGAGCATCACGGCGGTGTTGAAAACTCCCAGCGCAGCCAGCGACAGCCATTGGACCACGCTCTGAGGGGCCGGAACCGCGAACAGCAATGTCGGCGCGAGGAGCAGCAGAACGACGAAGTTCTGGTAAAATGAGATGCTCGTGGGAGACAGAGCCGTGCCGAGCAGTCGGCCCGCGCGCCAGAACAACGCGTAGGTGAATGCCGACACGAGGCCCGCGGCCGCGCCCTCCAAGTTGCGCTGCCCGTTACCGCTGGGCTCAACCAGCAACGCCACCGCAATGATGATGACCACCCCCACCGCGAATTCCGTGGGACGGGGCAACCGTCGCTGCTCGATCGCCTCGACGAGCACCGTGAAGAGCGGAAAGGTCGCGAAAGTGAGAGTGGCCACGGCAACGCCAGCCTGCTGCACGGACACGAAGAAGGTCAGCCAATGGACGGCAAGGAAGAACCCGCTCAGTCCGAGCCCGCCCCACAACGACGCCAATCCGCGAAGGTCGATCCGGTATCCGCCGAGGAGCCCGAGCGTCAGCGCACCGAACCCAGCGCGCATCGCGACAATCCAGAAGGGAGAGACGTTCAGCTTTCCGTATAGCGCCGCGGTGCCGAATATGACTGCCGCAACGTTGATCGCCAACACAGCCTGGGCCTGGGCCGAGAGGCCATGCAGCCATGGACGACGCGCGGGTTTTGAGGGCAACATTACGGCCACGAAATGCTCGGCTGAGGAGGATTTTGCCGGCACCATCAGCTTTGGCCAAAGCGGCGTCAAGCGCGGCCCTAAGCCGCTCTAGGTTGACGCCGGCAGTCCGCGCCAGAGCCCGTTTTCGATGAAGGTGCCGATACGGGGAGGTCAGTCCGGCCGGTCACGTTCAGGGAGCATGGCGATTGCCACCGCGACGGCGACGCCCACCTGCATACATGCCATGAGGAAGAGACCGCGGGCGACGCCGTTCTCTCCGGAAAGAAGGGCGCGAAGCTCGGGTTGCCAGTGCGCGATCGCGATGCCGCAAATCACGCCAGCGACACAGCCTCGCGCAAGAGCGCCGGCGAGCGTATGCACCAGCGACAGGGTCAGGGCGTGCGGCAGCTGCGCTGTCAGCAGCTTGCGATACCCAATGAGAAGCAATACGGGCATCGGTTTGCCCTCGTGCTCGTCCGATCACATGGATCGGATCGGTTTTTTGGCTTGTCTAATGCGGCGCGGGACAAGCAGACCCAAGTCGTGCGGGTGTTGATCGTGAGGCTCGTTCGACCCGGCCGCGAGATCGCGCGCGGCTATCGCTGGCCACCGCGCGCGCCATCCCGTTCGTCACCGCCGCGCCCACCAAGTCCCGGTGTTCCGTCTTGCGGCTGGGGCTTTGCTTTTCGAGGTATCTTTCGTGACACGTCTTTCGACTTCGCCGAATCACGGTCGCTCTCGAGGCCGGCGGCGTTTTTGATCTCGTCCGTCATTGTGCCATCTCCGAAGATAGCCCGACCCATTGAGGCAACGCGCGGTGTCGAGCGACGGTTCATTTGACGACGTGATTTTTTTAAGTCCGCCGCGCAGCTAGCGACGTTTGCCGCGCGGCTCCTCGGGCGTGCCACCGAGAAAAAAGCCGACAGGAGACCAACGAACCATGGCGGTGGCCAGTCGGATTTGAGCATTCATGACAGCGCTTATCGGATTGAAGGGTGCGTCTTCGGGTTTCGCGCGGCGTGCGCGCGAAGCGGTCCGCGCCTTGCTCGCCCGGGGAGCACGCTTCACGTCCTCGGACTTCGTCCTGAGAGGGGCCGAGGCCTTGCGGGTTGTCTTTGCCTTGGTCTTCGTTTTCGTGGCCTGCCGCGGCGTGCGCTTTGCCATAGTGATGGGCATCCCTTTCCTCTTCCTGAAAACAACGGGTTCGGATGGGAGCGGTTCCCGGCTGAGGGCATAACAACGTCCGTTGCCGTAAGCCAAACCGACCGGCCCGGCAAGGCCGAGCCGATCCGGCACCAGAGCCACGCCTCGCGTTGTGCCTCCGTACGAGCAAAGAGCATGACAATCGTCAAGCAGCGCACCGCGCTGCTGGTTTAAGGGCTTTAAGTGTCCATTCCGCAGACTGGCGCCTTCGCAACGCCGTGCTGTGCCTCTCGACGGAGCACCATCGCCATGCAGTCCAGGATCGCCGTCATAACCGGTGCAAGCTCCGGCATTGGCCGCGCAACAGCGGAGAGGTTCCTCGATGAGGGCTACCGGCTCGCCCTCATGGCGCGCACCGAAGAACCTCTCCTTGAAATCAAGCGGAAGGCTCCGGACCGAGTTCTGGTCGTGCTAGGCGACGTGACGGACGGGTCACATCTCGACCGCCTCGTAGACGAAACGATCAAAGCTTATCGGTCGGTGGATGTGGTGATCCCGAACGCCGGCGCCGCGAAGGTCGTCCCATTCGCAGAAAGCGACCCCGAAGCCATCGCCGGGCAGTTCAACCTCAACTTCGTCGGCGCAACGGAGACGGTAAGGAAATTTCTGCCGCACATCAACAAGGGCGGAAGCGTGATCTTCATTACGACGTTCCTCACCACCGTTGGTTTTCCGGGCCTGGCAATTTACAACTCGAGCAAGGCCGCCCTGAAGTCGTTTGCGCAAACTCTTGCCGTCGAGCTTGCGCCGTCCGGCATTCGCGTGAACAGCCTTGCGCCGGGCCCCATCGCAACGCCGCTTTGGGGAAAGGCGGGATTGCCGGATGACGTGCTGCAAACGGTCGCCGGGCAGATCAACGCGCGCCTGATGACGGGCACGTTCGGCGAACCGGGAGATATCGCCGAGGCAGCCCTGTTCCTGGCGTCGCCGACCTCGAAGTTCGTCTATGGGCAGGAGATCGTTGTCGACGGCGGCTACACGATCGGTTGATCCTCGTCCTTGCGGGAGCCTGGCGCGCGACGGACCGCCGGGAGCGACGCGCGCCAACCTTCAAGCAATCGCACGCTCACCTGATCTTTGTCAGGAACCTTTGCTGTCGGGGCGATTAAACCCGATGAGTGCAGCGCACCGAAACCCTGCGGCAGAGCCGGCGGCGACCCTCGCCTCCCGCCCGCAGGGCCATCGGCGCATCGTCTCGAAGCAGAGGAGCAGACCATGTCCGAAACTGTTCGAATGGCTGTCATCAGCCTCATTGCGCTGGCCATCGCTTACGCCATATTGTGGTATGTCGGCCTGTTCTCAGGGCTGGGATTCCACGGCACCATTGCCGCCGTCCTCGGTGTCCTGCTGGCGAGCGGCATAGGCGTGGCGCTGATGGCCCTTCTCTTTCACAGCAACCGCAGCCATCATGATCAGGATGTCCACGATTCCGCCAAGCGGGAAAACCTGACGGACGACTATTAGGCCGTTCTGAGCGGATTGCCGCGAGAGCCCTCGCGGCAGGCGGAAGGCAGGCCGGCAACGTCACGACACCTCCACCCAGTAGCGCGGCGTCTCCCAGATGCGGATGACGGGCGCATAGCCGGGCAGCGCCGCCTTGATGCTGTCCCGCAGCCAGAGCGCCAGAACCTCGCTTGTCGGGTTTGCGAGCCCCGGCAAATCATTCAGGCAGCGGTGGTCCAGCCGATCGATAAGGGGCTGAACGACGGCATCGAGCTCCGCGTAATCCATGACGAAACCCCGCGGATCGAGCGAACCGTCGATCAAAACGTCCACACGGTAGTTGTGGCCGTGCAGACGTTTGCACTTGTGTCCGTCGGGGACATTCGGCAGCCAGTGCGCCGCCTCGAAGCTATAGGAAGCGCCGATCCGCACACGCTCGCCCATGACAGCAAGTCCTCCTCGCACGATCCGATCCGTCCTGCACACCGAACAACGGCTGCCGCGTTCGCCGGTTGACCGACATCAACTCTCTCGTTGCTTCCGCATGCATTCTGCAGGCATCGGAGTTCTCCCGATATCGACCTCCGGCCCCGGGTTCCAGACCTCGGGGCCGGCTTTTTTTTGAATGTGGCCGATCCGCGCCGGCTACCGGAAGACATTCCCGCTCGTCACTCGGGGATATCGGGCTCGACCAACAGGGCGAGTTGCAACAGAGATTGCTGCCAGCCGAGATAGCACTGCTCGACCGGGATCGCGGCGGGGATGCCGGATTGAACGATGTCGATCTCCGTACCGCAGGACACGGGACTAAGCTTGACCGTAACACGCATGACACCCGGCAAATTCGGATCGTCGAACCGGTCGGTGTAGCGGATCAGCTCGTGCGGAATGAGTTCGAGGTACTCGCCGCCGAATGAATGGGCGTTCCCTGTGGTGAAGTTCGTGAAGGACATTTTGAACGTACCGCCCACTTTGGCATCCATGTGCGCGACGTGGCAGGTGAAGCCGTAGGGCGGCAGCCATTTCGCAAGCCCGTCGGCGTCGAGGAAGGCGCGATAGACCTTCTCTGGCTTGGTGGCAAGCACACGGTGCAAACGCACGGTGTTATCTGCATTCGGGGGCGGCCCGGCTGATTTCGATTTCGCTTTTGCTTTCGTGTTGTCGGACATTGCGGCGCTCCTTCGCGGGGTCTCGGGTCTGGCGCATCCTGACGGGATCCGCTGTCTTGATAAGACGGCCGACGGGACGGCAATCCGACATGCGCCCGGCTTTTTGTCGTGGCCCTGACCACGATAATACCACCGCCGGCGGGGCCTTCCGGTCTCATCTCGCCCGAGGCGCGGATCGCGTATCTGGGGAACCAACATTCGGTTGTCCGGGTTTTCCGATGTCACCCCCGGAGATGAACTATGGCGCCGCGATCGTTCTGGAAAGGTTACCTCAAGCTTTCGCTGGTCACCTGCCCGGTGTCGATGATGCCCGCCACCTCGGAAAGCCAGAAAGTCCGTTTCCACACTCTGAATGCGAAGAGCGGGCACCGCGTCGTCAGCCAATATGTGGACACCGAGACCGGAAAGCCCGTCGAGGCCGACGACGAGGTCAAGGGCTACCAGCAGGGTGAGGACAATTACGTCGTTCTCGAAGACGACGAACTTGAGGCCGTTGCGCTCGAAAGCACGCGCACCATCGATATCGACACCTTCGTTCCCCGAGAGTCCATCGACTGGATCTGGTACGACAAGCCTCACTACCTGACGCCCAGCGGCGAGGTCGGCGAGGAGGCTTTCTCCGTCATTCGAGAGGCGATGGCCGCAACCAAGATGGTGGGCATGTCACGCCTCGTGCTCTATCGGCGCGAACGCGCGGTCATGCTCGAGCCGCGCGACAACGGCATCGTGCTGTGGACGCTGCGCTACGGAGACGAGGTACGTCCCCAGGCGGAGTATTTCTCCGCAATCAAAGAGACCAAGCCGGACCCGAAATTGATGACGCTGATCAAGAAGCTCATCGATGAACGAACGACCGCATGGGATCCTGCCATGGTGAACGATCCGGTTCAGGATCGCCTGCTCGACCTCATCGCATCCAAGAAAAAAGGCCGGAAAGCCCCGGCAAAAGAGAAAAAGAAGGGGGCAGCGAGCCAGGACGAGCCCCCGGACAACGTCATCAACATCATGGCCGCCCTGCGCAAGAGCATCAGCTCGGAAAGCAAGTCCGGGCGGCGCAAATGAACATCGGTGTCAGGAAAAATATGGGCGCCATGGCCATGTGGGCGCTCAGCGTTTCCTGCTCCGCCGAGGCGCGCCCGGCAGAGGAACGGCGGCGTTCTGGAAATCTGCCCATGGGTCCGACGTCAGGGCGCCAAGACGCGTGGGCGCATTTTCGAGCGTGAAATAGGCGGCCCCGGTGACTGGGCCGAGTTCGTCCCACCTCAGCGGCATGGACACGGGCGCACCCGGCCGCGCGCGCGTCGAATAGGGCGCCACGGCGGTCATGCCCCGTTGATTGCGCAAATAGTCGACGAGGATCCGTCCCTTGCGCTTCGCTTTCGAAATCGTCGAAACGTAAGCGCCGGGACTGTCGGACGCCATCCCGTCCGCAAGTGCCTTCGTAAAGGCTTTGACCTCGGCCCAGTCCGCCTTTGGCGTCAGTGGCGCCACCACGTGCAGACCTTTACCGCCCGATGTTTTGACGAACGGCTTGAGCCCCGCTCGATCGAGGCGTTGGCGAACCTCGTCTGCGGCCGCGATAATCCGCTCCCACGACACGCCCTCGCCGGGATCGAGGTCCATGATGATGCGGTCCGGACGTTCCCAGTCGGAAACCGTAGAACCCCACGGGTGAATTTCGAGCGCCGCCGATTGCACGAGCCCCATCAAGCCGTCGAGATCGTCGATCGATATGAGCGGATCGCCCGCCCGGTCCTTCGGATCGTTGACGGAGATGATATTGGCATTGAGCCCTTTCCACGCGTGCTTTTGAAAGAACTGCTGCCCCTTAATGCCCGTGGGACATCGCAACAAGGCCAGCGCGCGCCCGACGATATGCGGCGCAATCCACCGCCACACTTCAGTGTAATAGTCGGCAAGACCCTCCTTAGTCACGCCGTCGTCCGGCCAGTAAAGGCGATCCGGGTGCGTAAGGGGGACGCGCCGCCGCGGTGCTGCCGGGGTGCGCGCCGACTGGCCCTTCGGCACTTCGCGTACGATCTCGCGCGCCGGCTTGTCTTCGCGGATGCCCCGAAACGACGCGTGACGCAGGTGGTTGTCGCCCGTCCAGGACCGAAACTCCACTTCGGCCACCAGTTCCGGCTTCACGTAATGCGCGTTGCGCGCCTGTTCGGCTGTCAGTTTTTTGTGGAACGGGCTTTTGGATGTCTCCAGCGGCTCCAGACGCTTGAGCAGATCTTCCGCAACGGCGTGGCTGAAGCCGGTCCCCACACGTCCGACATGAACGAGCGTGTCATGATCGTACGCGCCAAGAATGAGCGACCCGATGGCGTTGCGCGATGTCGAAGAGGGGACATATCCGGCAACCACGAACTCCTGCCGGTCTGAACATTTGGATTTCACCCACACTTTTGTGCGTCCCGTGCGGTAAGGCGCGTCCTTCTGCTTCGAAATCACCCCTTCCAGGCTCAAACGGCAGGCATGCTGAAGGACGAGCGGACCGTCTTCCTCGAAGTGAGCGCTGTAGCGAATGACGTTGGGCGCCGCCTCGATGATGCGAGCGAGAATGTCCTTGCGCTTGATCAGCGGCTCGTCGCGGAGGTCGTGACCATCGAGATACAAGAGATCGAAGACATAGAAGACGAAGCGATCGTTCCGACCGGCACTGAGATCCGCTTGGAGCGCGGAAAAATCCGACGCGCCGTTGCTGGTCTCGACGACCATCTCTCCATCGATCACGGCGTTTTCGACGGGAAGCCCCTTGAGCGCATCCACGATGTCCTGGCCGAAACGGCCGCTCCAATCGAGGCCGCTCCGTGTGAGCAGCGTCCCGCGGCCCTCTTTCATCCGGGCCTGCAAGCGATAGCCATCGAACTTGATTTCATGCACCCATCGATCGCCGGCAGGTGGGGCGCGCTGCAAGGTCGCCAGCGCCGGCGGGATGAACGGCGGCATCGCAGCCTTTTTCCCTCCCGCCCCTCCGGCGAACGCTGAGGTACGATCTTTGCGTGTTCGAGCTTGCTTAGCGCGACCCGCGCCTTTGGCGTCTTTCGCTTGACCCGACGGACCTGGGAGCACTCCTCCGGCAAGCTCGTCGATGCGGAGGCCCGTTTTGACCGAGTCCGGCCGTTCTTCCAGAATGTCCGGATCGTCGGCGCTGCGTCCGGCTTCGTCATCGGCCTTGATCAGCAGCCAGTTGTTGCGCTTCCCATTGGGCTTTTTCCGCATCCGAACGAGGTGCCAGCGGCCTGAGAGCTTTTCGCCCGCAAGCTCGAATTCGAGATGCCCTTTGCGGTAGCCCTTGTCTGCATCTCCGACCGGGCTCCATGTGCCCCTGTCCCAGACGATGACGTTGCCGCCGCCGTACGCGCCCTTCGGTATCGTGCCTTCGAAGTCGCCGTATTGCAGCGGGTGATCCTCCACCTCGACTGCGAGCCGCTTTTCTCCCGTGACGAGGCTCGGCCCTCTCGTCACAGCCCAGCTCTTGAGCACGCCGTCCATTTCCAAGCGGAGATCGTAGTGAAGACGCCGCGCGGCGTGTTTCTGGATCACGAAGACGTTGCCGCCCTTTCGGGCCTTCCGTCCCTTGGGCTCGGCGGTGGACCGAAAATCGCGCTTCTGGCGGTAAGGCTCGAGCGTGGCCATGCTCAGCCTGCCTTACGACGGGGAGGCGCAGCCTTCGTCTTCGAGCTGGCAGACCGACGGCTCCGCGGCACGGGCGTCCGCGCATCCTTCTTTGCAATCCGCGCGCTCTCCCGCAAGGCCGCCATCAGATCGACGACCTTATCGCGCCGCGGCAGTTTTCTTGTCTCGATCGTTCGGCCCTCGGTCTTCGCCTTGACCAGTTCGGCAAGGACAGCCTCGTAGCGGTCGTCGAATGAGGCGGGATCGAACCGGCCCTCCTTGGTCTTGATGATATGCTTTGCGAGATCGAGCATCTCGCCCTTGATGCTCATGTCCGCAACCCCGGAAAACGCGTCCTCCGCCGAGCGGACCTCGTAGTCGAAGTTCAACGTCGTCGCGATCATGCCGGCGCCCTGCGGGCGGACCAAAACCGTGCGCAAGCGGCGAAAGAGAACCGTCTGCGCCAGGGCGGCCACGTCTTTGGCGCGCATCCCGTCCCGGATCAGCGCGAAAGCCTCCTCGGCATGCGCGTCCGCTGGAGCGAGATAATACGGCTTGTCGAAATAGACGTCGTCGATCTCCTCGCATCCGATGAACGCAGAGACGGAAAGCGTCTTGTCGCTGTCGGGCACAGCCGACGCGATCTCGTCCGGCTCGAGAATGACGTAATCGTCCGGGCCAATCTCGTAGCCTTTGACCTGTTCGTCCCGGTCCACAGGGCGGCCGGTCTCGCTGTCGACAAATTGGCGGCGGACGCGGTGACCGGTTTTCCGGTTCAAGATATGGAAGGAGATCCGCTCCGCGGTCGAAGCCGCAGTATAGAGGGCCACCGGGCATGTCACCTCGGAGACCTTCAGAAAACCCTTCCAATTTGCCCTGGGTGCCACCGCATTACTCGCAAACAACCGGACACGAAACGCCCTCTCCTGCCCGAAGTTCCGCATGGAGCGCGAAAGCGCGATCTGCCGACTGAACCCGGAGGCGGCTTTAGGCCTTCATTGAACCGATGATCACGCCTGGATGAGCTTGCCGGAATGCTCCAACTTTCGGACAGGGTTAAGACGCCGCAGCGGCCCGAGTTATCTAAAGCGCATTGAGATAAGCGACGAGTGCGGCGCGTTCGAGGTCGGTCAGCTCGAACGGTTCAAGCTGCGGCGATTTCTTGACGACGGACTGGAGCAACGCTCGCCGTTCGGGCGGAAGCTCTTGATCGGCTCTCACACGGCCGCCGCCTGCTTCGTAGAGGCGAATAACGCCGGCAAGCGTCGGGAAGATGCCGTTGTGCATGTACGGAGCCGTCTTGCCAACGTGGCGCAAGGGCGGCGTTGAGAAGCGACCGGCATCATGAGGGTTCCCGGTGACCTCATAGCGCCCAAGATCTTCACGGCTGCGGTTGAAGAAGCTCAGGCCAAGATTGTGGAATGCACCGTCGCTGAGCGTTGGCCCGCTGTGGCAGTTTGCGCAACCAGCCTTGGTACGGAAGAGATGAAGCCCCCATATCTGCGTATCGGTGAGAGCATTCGCCTCGCCCTCGAGGAAGCGGTCGAAGCGGGTGCGGCGTTCGAGTGTACGTTGGAAGGCAGCAAGCGCGGCGGTGACGTCGTCGATCCCCACGGTGTCGCGGCCGGTAAGCACAGAAAATGCAGCGCGATAGCTCTCCGTCGCATTCACCCGCTCCGAGAGGCCTGCCATATCGTGATTGGCCATCTCGCTGGTATCGACGAGCGGACCTAACGCCTGCTCCTCGAGGCTTGTTGCCCGGCCATCCCAGAAAAACGTCGATTTGTAGCCGACAGTGAACAGACCCGGCGCATTGCGCCGCCCCTGCGCACGGCCGTGGCCGAAGGAGGTCGGAAGACCGTCACCCCAGCCGAGCCTTCGGTTATGGCAACTCTGACAGGAGAAGTGACCTGACGCGGAAAGCAGGGGGTCTTCGAAGAGCGTCGCTCCGAGACGGGCCCACTCGCGCGCGTCGCCTTCAGGCTGCGGATGGCGCGCGAGTGGGGCCATCTCGGTGAACTGGGCCTCAGGCAGGAGGCGCGGGCGCGGCCACGTGGACGGCGGGCCCGTGTAGACGTCGCGCAGGAATGCCAGCTCGGCCGTCGTCGGCTTGGCCGGAAAGCTGGCGTCGACGGGCACGGTGTCCGCAGGTGAGAGGAGAACGGCAGCCATTAGGATCATGCAAAGGACGACAAGGGCTATCGCCCTCGCCGTCCAGCTCGAGCTCCATAGCTTCGAGATCGCGGCCTTCGCCTTCATCAAAATCGGACCTTGGATCCAACCCAATAGTTACGGCCGAGCAGCCACGGATTTTCGTTGGTTGCGACGCGGTTACCGGCTTTGTTGAGGACATTGTTGACTTGAAATTCGATGGCCGCGTTCTCCGTTATGTTCAACTGCCCCGAAACATCTATCAACAACGACTCGCCGAACGTTTTGTCTTCCCAAAGATCGTGCAGCCGGCGATCGGTGTGAAGCACGTTGAAGCCAGTGTCGTACACGCCTTCGTAGCCCAGATTGTAGCCCACGCTGACATCAAAGAAGAGCAGATCGTTGAACCAGTTTGTCGAAAGCGTTGCACCGATGCGGATCGGAATGTCGAGGTTTCCGGTGACGGTCTCGAACGAGGAGCGGTGATAAGACTGACCGTTATAAAGAATGGGATTATCCACACCGTTGGTGCCGTCCAAGTCGTCGAGGTTGTCGTGGTAGGTGTTGCGCGACATGTTTTGCTCTGACCACGTTACGCTTGCGGTGATACCCGCGGCGTTGAGGAAGAATGGCGTGTCGAGCCTCGGCCAATACTTCGTATATTCAGCGGTAGCGGAACGATAGAACGACCACGCATCGTTGCTCAGCTCGATGCAGTTCGAGACACCCGGGCAAGGATTGGAGGAAAAGCGATCCTCCGAATGGCGCTCGAGGTAGCGGAGGCGCACGTCGCCGCCGAGCAATGGTTCCCGGATGCGAACCGCACCCGTAAACTCATCCGTATAGGGCGTATCCACATCGGAATCGCGATAGCCGTAGAAGCCCGTTGTCTGCGTTGTCCGCCATTCCGAGAGCGTGCCGTCACCATTTCTCGTTCGAGTATAGACGGGAACGGCGCGCGGCTGCTGGTCGCGTAGCGCGTAATAGAGCGTCTCACCGATGTAATAGCGGTTGTAGCCGCCCGTTACGCTGAACCCGCTGATCGGCGTAACCGTGCCTGCCAGACGCGGGGCAATGTTCACGTTCTTGAAGTAGTCTTCGTAATCCACACGCACGCCGGCGCGGATGTTGAACCATCCCAGCGTCTGATCGAGCTCGGCGTATCCGTGGAAAGCGTTGACCGTTTCTGTCACGTCGAACGCAGGCGCAATGTTACGGCTGCTTGCAAACTGCTCTTCAGTGCAGGCCTCGTCATCATCCGGACAACGGATGATCTGGGCCGGATTGGCGCGGACGGTCGTGACGGCATACAACGTGTAGTCCTCGAGCCGCGCTCTGCGGCCTTCGATCGATTTCGCTTCGCCACCGACCTTGAAGCCGCCATAGAGGATTGCGCCCGTCACTTGCGCCTGGAAGCCGAGGTCGTTCTGCCCCTGCAACATGTCGGCATAGCCACCCTCGCGGCAGATCGTATTGGACTGGTTGGTGGTGCTCGGCAGCGTCTCGATGGGCACGGCGCGGCACCAATCGCTCAGCAGGGTCGAATTGAACGTCTCCGTCCACACTCCCGTGTTCGCGTTCCGGGTTCTGCGGTTTCCGGACCAGTTCCAGACCGTGTTGCCCTCGGACACGTTCTCGGTATCGCTCGAGTTGTAGTAGGCGCGGCTCTTGAGTTTCACGTTTTCGAGGCCGATAGCGTCGACCCTCACGCTTGGAAGAGCACCGAGATATTCGAGCTGTGTCGTGGATGAGCGGCCCTCGACGACAATCGCCAGATCGCGGAAGGTATTGGCCTCCCAATACTGGGTGTAGTCGGTGAGAGAGCTGTCGAGCGTGAACTTTCCGATCCCGGTGCGGAGGCTGAGCGCACCACGGAAGAAATTGTTGGCCGAATCCTCCGTCAGGAACCCGTCATAGAGCGTGTAGGGCTTTTGCTTGTAAGACTCCGCCGTTCTCCGGCTGGCCTGGGCAATGAACGCCAGGTCGGTCGTGATCGGGGCGCCGAGCGAAACGGCAAGGTTGTCTTTCTCGAACTTCGGCTTGACGCGATTGAGAGGATTGGTTCCGGTCTCCGTGCCCAGAATGTAGTTGACCATTCGTTCCGTCTGGCGGTCGTAGCTTACCGAGGCGCGATAGCGGTCGGTCGGCGGTTGCGCAAGGTCGTACATCACCACGCCGCCCAGAAAGTTTCCGTACTCGGCAGAGGCGTTGCTGTCGATCACGGTTGCCTGCGACAGAAACTCCGACGGCACATAGATCTGCTGCGGATGCAGGCCGAACACCACGTCGATGTTGGGCGCGCCGGTCTCGTCTGAAAGCGGATTGGTGCTTCGTTCGATGGGGCCCGTGATGTTGTTGATCGGGACGCCGTTGAGCATGAAGTTGTTCTCGTAACCCCGGCCGCCATTGATGGAGAGCAATTGCGGTCGCGTGTCGATCAGGCTCTGACCGTCGACCCCAGCGTTATCCGACATGTCGTTCTGATATTGGATATTGGGGAGGTTGCGCAGGAAGGTGTTCGCATCCCCGCTCCCATCGGTGCGCATGCCCACGCTCCGAGCGTCGAGCACCGTCGTTCCAGTATCCGAGACTGCAGTGCCGCTCAGGATCACGCCTGGAACCACCGCGTTGGCGGCGCCCGATCCAGCGCTGCCTTCGTCGTCACTCTCGGCTTCACCGCTTCCCGCGGTCTGCGGAGAGCCGATCATGATTTCGGGTAAATCAGTATCCGTCTCGACGGATGTCACCTGCGCTGCCGCAGAGCCAGCAAAAAAAAGCATCGCGCATGCAATGAGGCATACGCCATCGTTGCGGGCCATAGTGTCCCCCATTCCCCTTGATCCAAGCATGATCGGCAGGGAACGAGATCGCTGTACGCATTCACTGGCCGACGGAACAGCCCCCGAGGCGTTCGGTGCGGACGCTAGAAAAGTGGTCACATAGAGTCAACAATTATGACAGGTCTAAATCTGACGAATGTCATGGATCATGGCTTGTCTAGCGCGTCCCTTCCGGCGTCCGTCTTTCGCCCAATCTGCAAGCGTGCAGACGTTGAGCTGAGGGCGGCGGACGTGGGACATAAGCGGCGAGTTGCACCCTTTCCGCTTCCGGGATCACATATGTCCCGACACTCTCCCAACAACGGACGCCAAGCACTCGGGCAGTAGGCTAGTCCCCGCCCCGTCGCGGTTCATGTCTGCTGCAAAAACGGCCAGCGGTGTCGCCAGAAACCGGAAGGCTGCGCAGTAAAGCTGCATGACGAGAAGGACTGGCTGAGCAAGTCGCCCAATGGCGCTTTCTCATGAGCCGGCGCCGTATGCTTCGCGGGCATTCTTTTCGATATAGCGCACGAACCGCTCGAATGACTCCACATACGCGGCGTCATGATATTCCTCGAGACGTGCAATAAGGCCGTCCCTCACCCACCAGCGAAACCGGATCCTTACGTCGAGGCGCTCGCCCGTCCGTTTATGCTTGAAATACCCGAGCACGGTCGACCGAGTGAACTCCTTTTCATGGACGAGGCTTTCGATAACGAAGGCATTGATCATGAAGGTGTCGAGCAGGAGCTGGAGGTGACCAAGCATCTCGTCTTTCCCGACCGCGCTCCTCGCATACGGCACCTCTCGGGCGTCGACGTTTACCGTGTAGACGATATCGTCCGCAAGGCAGCGAAGGAAAGCTTGTACATCCCCTTCCCCCCAACTGTCGTGAGCGAAGCGGACGATCGAACGTTGTTCGTCGAGTGACATGGAGATCCTCCAAACACCGGTACGCTGCAACCATCTTTCATTCCGGCCAGCCATGCAATCAGTGTACATAAGTCAGCATACGATGGACCGCTTCAGGGCACGGGGCGGCATCGCCGCGCTCGATGGCTTCGGCGGCGGTCAGAATGTGGGTTTCTCGATGGTCGGCATCCGCTTCGCGGCCGAGACCATGATCGGCGGGATGACGGTCACGCCGCGCGGGCCGTCCGCGTAGCAGCACGCGTTCGGTGACGTCGATCCGAGGCGTGCGCTTACGTTCGCCGACGGCGGACGGGGAATGACGATTGCGGGCACACCGCTCGCACGCAACGAAGCGCTCGATCTCCTTGAGTCGGTGATGTCTAAGTAACATCCATATGCTGCAACTAACGACCCGGACTGGCGTTCGATCCCCTTTGCAGACATCCAAGCGGTGAGCAATTTGCTCCACCAAGTTGTGTGAGCGAGGCCCGGTATCTATTGAGATCAGACATGAGCACACGAGCTAATGTCTGACATGACCCCGAACCGACCTCAGCGGCCGTGTAGCTAGCTCTTCGGCAATTTTCAGCTTTTCCGAGGAAGCGCACATGAGCGACTTGACAAAAAACTGAACTGTGTCGTTTGCCGACTTTCGCTCTGCGTTCCGCAACGGATATCACGTCGCCGAAAACGTCGCGCTCTCACAGGTTGGAAGAAAATCATCTGCTACACGGTACTGGAGTCTCGATCGCTGTTCGATGATAGCTCGCGGATTGCGCTTCTCAAGGTGGGAAACAGTCTGACACTTTGCTTGTCGAAGCCGCGGGTTTCCGCCCACTGACGCCATTCAGTTGCCCTCCCTGCCGCATTGAAACTGATCCCGCGCTCCCGCAAGGCGTCGACAACTTCCAATATGGTCATAAGTCCGGTGGCATCGATGGTGGAAACTGGGAGGAGGTCTAGGACGACGTGCTTGAGGCCCGGTGTTGCGGCATCGGCTGCCTTCGTGATCTCGCGTTTAAAACAGGGAGCGTTGAAGAACGTTATCGGAGCATTGAACCGAAAAATCAGAAGCCCTGGTATGGTTTGCCCCGTTTCATGGCGTTTGAGGGAATGCAATCCCGGAAATCCGTCGACCTTCCCCAGCACCTCGATGGTAGGGCGAGACAGCAGCTTGATGAAGCGAGCCAGTGCGAGAACGACCGCGAACAGGATCGCATTAACGGCCCCGACCGCCACGACACCGAGCATCGCAAGGATCGAGATCAGCCCTTCTGTTCGATCGACGCGGTAGATGAGGCGAACAGTCCGAATATCGACGAGCGACAGCGCTGCTACCACGAGCACGGCACCAAGGGCCGCCGCCGGTACATACCGTACAGGCTCGGTGAAGAGAACGAGCACCACCGCGATTGCGGCTGCCGTGATCAATCCCACGACCCGCGTTTGCCCGCCCGCTGCATCACTGACTGCCGTGCGCGAGTCGGCGCCGCTGATTGCGAAACCTTGTGAGAGAGCCGACGCCGCGTTGGCCGCACCGAGCGCGGCAAAGTCCCTGTCGGGATCCACCTCATACCCATTCTTCGAGGCGAAGCTACGTGCCGTGAGCATGAGGCTCGAGAAAGAGATCAGAGCAAGGCCGGCGGCATCCGCAATCAGCGTCGGCAGCAGCGAAGGATCGACGCGTGGCCAGAAAAAACCGGGCAAGCCTGCCGGTACCACGCCTAAGGTTTTCACGCCCGCAGACGCGAGCCCCAAGGCAGGCACGGCAGCTGCCGCAGCAATCAACGCGACGAGTGGTCCAGGGGCCCATTTCCAGACGCGGGGAACGATGATCATGACGGCGAAGGCCCCGGTAGCGATTGCCAGTGTAGGAGCGTGTGTCTCGCTAAGGCGAGCGAAGATCTCAACTAATCTCGGAATGATCCCCGTACCCTCGATGTCAAATCCAAGCATCTTGCCGGCTTGTCCTAGAATGATCGATAGCGCGACGCCGTTGAGAAATCCGACCAGGATTGGTCTGGACAGGAAGTCTGCAAGGGCTCCCAGGCGCAAGAGGCTTGCCGCGATGCAGATCAGCCCTGTCAGGATTGCAAGTGTGAAGGAGATAGCCGCGTACGCTTGCGCATCTCCGGCAGCCAGAGGCGCAACAGCTGCCGCCACGACCGCACACGTCGCCGCATCCGGGCCGACGATAAGCTGGCGCGAGGAGCCGAACAGAGCATAAACAACGAGCGGGAGAATGCTCGAGTAGAGCCCGACCTGCGGAGGAAATCCCGCGAGTTCCGCGTACGCAATGGCGACAGGGATCGTAACTGCGGCAACGGAAAGACCCGCGCGAATGTCCGCAGGCGCATCGTCCAATTTATAGTGACGTAATTCGGCTATGCCGGGTGCGATACGTGCCAAGGGGTGCATTTGGCCGAAACCTGATGTTCGACGTCTAGTGCCCTCCGAAAACAAGGAGTTTGACTGGCATAACGAGCGCCTGCAGGCGTATGATCATGGCGTGCACGATAGCGACGGCGTCCACGGCATGTAGGAAAAGCCAGCGCCCGATGCCGATTTTGCCGCTTGCTAACGTGTCGTGGTTGTTTGTGTAAGCATTCGCGATGCAGCTGCTGCCGGGCGTAACGCCGTCCAGCCCACCTTCGTAGAGTGGTTGCAAAAATACGGTGAGAGTGCCAGGTCGCGCGGTCTGCGATGTGTCGACAAGTTGCTCGGATGTGCGCACTTGGCCGGCAGCTATGAAATCCTGCACGGTGGTGACGACCATCGGAATGATCGTCAACGGTTTCGAAACGCAGGTGACCTCCGCAGCCATTCCGACCTTCATCACCTGAGCTTCGATCTGATTGAAGCCCGCAACGAGATAATGGCGCCCCGCATCAGCCGGTATCAACACGCCGGCCGGCCGCATGAACGGGTTGACGACATCGCCGACGCGAAGCGTGAACTGCTCGATATGACCGTCAACGCCGGCACTGATAGTCATCTTGGTGAGTTCCACATCGGCTTGATTGCGGGCAGCTTCGGCACTTGCCTTTTGCGCAGGAAGCAGGGTCGTCAATTTTATCTGGGCCGCATCGCGTGCTGCCTGGGCTGCGGAAAGCGCTCCTTTGCGTCCGTCGACCACGTTACGCAACCGATCGATTTCACGCTGTGCAACGACATCTGCGTTCCGTCGCAACAGCTCTTCCTTGGTTGCGAGTTCATCCAGCGCCTGCTGATAAGCGCCCTTCGCCTCCTGTATCTGACCTTCGGCTGCCGAAATATCAGCCTGCGCGACGACCATGGCGGCGTCGACCTCTTCAATCTGTCTATTGGCGACTTCGAGCGCGGCGGCAGTTTTTCGCTGATCGAGCCGAAAGAGGGGCTGACCTTTCTTCACCTCGTCCGCCCATCCGACCAGAACCTCTGTAACGCGGCCGCTTGTTTCCGGCAGGATCGGCACCGTGCGAAAATAACCCGTTACGTTGGTCGTCGAAGGATGGAAGTAGAAGATTATCGTTATCAGCGCGACCGTCAGCATCAGGCACGCCGTGATGCCGTATCTCAGCTCGTACCATACGGAATAGACGCCGATTTCTACGCCGAAACGCTTGCCCTCACCGTAGCGGCGATAGAGGTAGTCAGGAAGAATAGTGAAAAAGGAACAGAGAAGCAGCTCAAGCATGGAGCCCTCGCCAGATTAAGCAGGCTTACGGTCAGCATCCGAGTACAGGCGATTATCGCCTTTTCCATCCTGCCCATCGTTGGCGGGGACTGGCTTCACAGCCATCGTTTCAAGAGACCCAGCGATGCTATCGAGTGGCTTCGATAAATTGGGAAGCGAGAAATCCGGAATTTTGATCAACGCGAGGATCAAGGCCGCGACCCAGAATGCATGGATGTGCGTGAAGAGCGAGAGAAGTGCCAGGACGGCGACGAGGTCGTACTGCACTCTGTTGTGAACCATCCGCTCGGGAAGCGAGTGCAGCCAAAAGAAAAACACGCCAGCCGCAAGGATGGCCGCAAGCAGGATGATGGCGACCACAACCATCAATATGTCTGTTTCATTTGGAGCAGTAAAAAAAACCGGAAGGTGGGGTGTTGCCACCGGATGTGCGTCGGGCATGTCGCTGCCTCCGTCACCCGCCAATATCGGCTTGCGCACTGTTTCAAATCAAGCGATGCGCCGCAAGTGGCTCCGCAAAAAATTAAGCGAGGGAGGCGAAACGGATTATCGAACGCTTTCTAAAGCCCGGAGCAATCGCGGTGAGCGTCGCGATCCAGCCGGCGAAGTGCTGGCTTCGAATGTTCGATCCAAGCAACCCATGGGGCAGAATGGACCGCCAGGCAGACCTGGCGCCAGTTTTATTTTTTCATCTGTGGCACAATTTTATTTATACCACAAAAGGATACGCGCGACGCAAACCTTCGGAAATAAAATAATATGCGCCGAGCCGTTGCGTTCGACCTTGAAATTACGGTTGGCAGGTGTAGAGATTCTATAATCCTGTTCCAGCAATAACGAACAGCTCGGTCGAGCCAGCCGTATTAAGTATATCGCTTTTCAGGAAGAGGCCTCACCACGCTCGGGTTTATCCGTGCTCACGGGGCGCCTTATCCCAAAGCGAACGAACTCTCTATCCTTTCAAAGCTTAACCAAGCGGAATTTGACTTCTACTTTCTAAATAATCACTTGGAAGCATGGCCCGGGAACAGACTGGCGTGAGGCTGCACATGAGTAGGCAAGCCGTTACCGACACAGCGAAATTTTCGCCTTCCTTTTGGTATTACAATTTCGCTCAAGAAGCTCTGGCGTACTGGCTTGATGCCTGGCAGCGGAGCATCCTCACTCTCGACGTGATGCGGGAGCGTAGCCTGCGCTATGAGGCGCACGCCGCCAAGATCGCACCGCATGTCCTGAAGTTCGATTGTGAGCTTGTGATGGACGGTCGCTCACTGCAGCGGCCCGTGAACTATTTGCTTGTACGTATAAAGCCCCCAAAAGGCGTCACGATCGATAGTAGCAAGCGTCCGTTTGTGGTCGTCGATCCTCGCGCTGGCCATGGGCCTGGCATTGGCGGTTTCAAGCCCGAGAGCGAGATCGGCGTTGCATTGAAGGCCGGGCACTCTTGCTACTTCATCGGCTTCCTTCCCGATCCTGTTCCCGATCAAACGATCGAAGATATCGCGATGGCCGAGGCAGTCTTTCTGGAGCGCATTATCGCAGACCATGCTCACGCCGATGGCAAACCTGCTGTTATCGGCAATTGCCAGGCTGGCTGGGCGGTCATGATCCTGGCTGCTCTGAGGCCCGAACTCTTCGGGCCTATCATCATTGCAGGCTCTCCCCTGTCCTACTGGTCGGGCGTACGAGGCCGTGACCCGATGCGATACACGGGTGGCCTGCTCGGCGGAAGCTGGCTGACGGCGCTGACTGGGGATCTCGGAGCCGGCAGGTTCGATGGCGCATGGCTCGTTTCAAACTTCGAGAATCTCAATCCCTCCAACACGCTGTGGTCGAAGCAGTACAACCTCTACGCCAACGTCGACAAAGAGGCACCGCGCTTTCTGGAATTCGAGCAGTGGTGGAATGGGCATGTGGTGTTAAACGCGGCGGAGATGCAGTTCATCGCCGACGAGCTGTTTATCGGCAACAAGCTGTCGAGAGGTAAGCTCACCACAAGCGATGGACTACAGATCGACCTCAGGAACATCAAGTCGCCCATTCTGGTTTTCTGCTCAAAGGCTGACAACATTACGCCGCCACCACAGGCACTCGATTGGATTCTCGATCTCTATAACTCAGTCGAAGACATTCGCGCGCACGGTCAAACGATCGTCTACGCAATCCATGAGACCATTGGGCATCTTGGCATCTTCGTCTCTGGCTCCGTCGCACGAAAAGAGCACGACGAGTTCGCGAGCAACATAGATCTCATTGATGTGCTGCCGCCGGGTCTTTATGAAGCCGTCTTCACTCCGAAGGACCAGACGGAAGCAAGCGGCGGATTTATCCAGGGCGACCACCTCGTCCGCTTTGAGGCACGAACGCTCGACGACGTTCGCGCGCTTGGTGGCAACGATGCCCGCGACGACCGCGAATTCGAGGCTGTTGCCCGGATCTCCGAAATCACCCTTGGGCTCTACCGGACGTTCGTGCAGCCTTGGCTCAAGCCGTACGCCACACAAGAAATGGCGGAGGCGATGCGCAAACTTCACCCGCTTCGGCTTCAATACGAAATGTTGTCAAAAGGCAATCCGTATGTGAGTGCGCTGGAATGGATGGCCAAGAACGTGCGAGAGACAAGGCAGCCGGTTTCCCCACGCAATAGCTTCTGGCAAGCTCAATGCCAGATTTCCAACATTATAGAGACGTCGCTCGATGCGTATCGGGATGCGCGGGATGCTCTGCTCGAATCCGCATTCCATGCCGCGTACGGCGCTCCTTTTCTACAGGCGCTCGTTGGATTGAGGGCCGACAGCGGTGAGAGGCATCGCCCACAGCCGATGACAGCCGCACATGCCGCCCTGGTGCGTCAGCACATTGCTGAGATTAAGGGCAGGGTATCCGAAGGCGGGCCGCGTGAGGCAGCGTTGCGCGCACTCATTTACGTTCGGATACCGGAGGGCGTCATCGACGAACGCGGCTTCAATCTTCTGCGAGCCATGCGCAAGGAGGCAGGCAAGGGATACACGCTCCAAGAGTTCAAGCGTGTCCTTCGCGAACAGTTCCTGCTCTTGCTACTTGACGACCGGCGGGCTGTAGCCGCGATACCTGACATGCTTGGCAAAAACCCTGATCTCGCGCACCGCATGACGGATGCTCTGCGTCGCATGGTCGATACCATCGGCCTCAGTACCGATGACGCAAAAGCGCGGATGACGGAGATCGAGCGCCTATTCGAGCAGGCGACAGAGGGATCTGAGAATGCGCACGTCACCAATGTGACCAAGCATCCCGCCGCATTGCGGCAAGCACACGAGCACGCTGATCGAGGGGGCAAACATCAATAATCTCCCGTAATCCAATTCACCTGGGAATAGGAGAATGAAAGATGAGCACGCTTTTACGCCCCGCGGACCTCAATCAAATTTCGTCCGACGCCGAAGTGGAGAAGATGGACGAGGAGCGGAAGCTCCGAAAACAGAAAGAGCTAAAACAGCTCGAGTTGCGCGATGCCTTTATGGCGCAGGAAATCCATCCCGAGGTCTTCGAGCGCATCAATCAAGCCGTAACGATCGCCGCACAACGTGGGGCGCACCAGATCCAGGTCATGACTTTCCCGAGCAGTTGGTGCAGCGACGGTGGCCGCAGAATCAACATCGCGGATCCGGGATGGCCCAGCACTCTGGAGGGATTTGCAAAGAGGGCTTTTGATTTCTTCAATAAGGAGCTGCGTCCACACGGCTACAAGCTGCACGCCGAGATCATAAGCTTCCCAGGCGGCATGCCGGGTGAGGTCGGGCTTTACTTGAAGTGGTAGCGCCGCGCGCGATGCCCAATCGTGGCTTGGGAGGACTGTTCCCATGACTAGGAAGGCCACTGTTTCCCATATTCACCGTCACGAAAAATACGAGCGGCTGATAGCTGCCGCAGGCGGATTGCCGCCGCTGGTCGCGGCAATCGCCCATCCGTGCGACGAAACCTCACTTCGCGGTGCCATGGAGGCCGCAGAGCAGCGGCTTCTTATACCCATTCTTATCGGACCCGCGCAACGCATCACCTCCCTGGCCAATGCCGCCGGAATCGACATTGAGCAAGTTGAAATAATCGATGTCCCTCATAGCGTGGCCGCGGCGGAGAAGGCCGTCACGCTGGTACGCGAGGGCAAGGCAGAGCTGCTGATGAAGGGTAGCCTTCATTCGGATGAACTCCTCGGCGCGGTAACGCGACGCGAAGGCGGTCTGCGCACGGCACGGCGTATCAGTCATGTCTTCATCATGGATGTTCCGACCCACTCACAGACACTGTTTATCACTGATGCAGCGGTTAACATCGCCCCGGACCTTATGGCAAAACGCGACATCATACAGAACGCCATAGACCTGTTCGTTGCACTTGGGCTCGGCGTACCGAAGGTCGCGATTCTTTCGGCCGTGGAAACGGTCACCCCGACCATTCCATCCACGATCGAAGCCGCCGCGCTATGCAAGATGGCAGAGCGCGGACAGATCACGGATGGCATCTTGGATGGGCCGCTGGCCTTCGACAACGCGATCAGCCCGGAAGCCGCACGCATCAAGGGCATCAAGTCAGAGGTTGCGGGCCGGGCGCAGATCCTCGTGGTGCCCGACCTCGAAGCCGGGAACATGCTTGCCAAGAACCTCTCGTTTCTGTCGGGCGCGGATGCCGCCGGCATTGTTCTCGGCGCACGCGTGCCGGTCATACTGACTTCACGTGCCGACAGCGTTCGCACGCGCATGGCATCCTGTGCCGTTGCTTCGCTTCTTGCGCACAGCCGCAGGGCGCGCAATCCAATACGGGCTTGAGCTATGACCGAGACAATTCTCGTCGTTAATGCGGGCAGCTCCAGCATAAAGTTTCAGCTTTTCGGCGTAGGGGCGGCTGATCGGCTCGAACGGATCATCAAAGGGCAGGTGGACGGGATCGGCACGCGCCCGCGGCTTTTCGCAGTGAAGCCCGATCGCAGCATTCTCGCAGATGAACGATGGCAGGCCAGCGAAGTCGCGGACATTCCGGCTGCGCTGGAAAAACTCATCCTCTTTCTTCGATCTCAAATCGGTGGCAGCCTGCCGAGTGCCGTCGGACACCGGATTGTTCATGGGGGACCGCGTTATGCGGACCCGACAGTCGTCAACTCTAGAGTTCTCTCCGAACTCGAAAAGCTGACTCCCTTGGCTCCGTTGCACCAGCCCAACAATCTCGCCCCTATCCGCGCTGTGCTGGAGGCACTTCCTCAGCTCCTGCAGGTGGCCTGCTTCGATACGGCGTTTCACAGGAACCACTCACCGCTTTCGGATATGTATGCAATTCCGCAAAGTCTCTATGCGGAAGGGGTACGCCGCTACGGCTTCCACGGGTTGTCCTACGAATATATTGCACGGCGCTTGCATCAGGTTGCGCCGGAGATTTCCAACGGTCGGATCGTTGTCGCACATCTCGGCAGCGGGGCGTCCATGTGTGCGATTACCGGCGGAAAAAGCGTGGATAGCACCATGGGATTCACCGCACTGGACGGATTGCCCATGGGCACTCGTCCGGGGCAATTGGATCCGGGCGTCGTGCTCCATCTCCTGACCGAGAAGAAAATGACCGCAGAGGCGGTTCAGGAATTCCTTTACAAGGACTGTGGCCTCAAGGGCCTGTCCGGGCTCAGCAACGACGTGCGTGACCTTCTGGCCAGCAGTGACCCGCAGGCAAGATTCGCTTTGGATTACTTTGCCTATCGCATCGCTCTGTTCACCGGCATGCTCGCCGCTGCCATGGGCGGCATCGATGCGTTCGTGTTCACCGCGGGCATCGGAGAGAACGCGCCTGCTATCCGTGAGGCCGTCATCCAACGGCTCGAATGGCTCGGCTTTAGCCTGTCCTCGCAAGCCAACAAAAAGAACGCAATCTGCATCTCCCGCAAAGGAAGCAAAATTCCCTGCTTCGTCATCCCCACCGATGAGGAGCTTATGATAGCGACGCACACCCTCTGCGTGGTGCACCGGCTCGAAACCTCTCCCCTCGAGGAGAAACACGCATGATTGACTTGTCGACACTCGCCCTGCTCAAGGGAAAGAAGGCGCTTGTGACCGGCATCGCCAACGACCAATCGATTGCATGGGGTTGCGCCAAGGCGTTTCATGCCTTCGGCGCCGAAGTTGCCGTCACCTATCTCAATGAAAAGTCGAAGCGCTTTGTAGAGCCGTTGGCAACAGAGATCGACGCACCAATTCTATTGCCGCTCGACCTGCAAAAGGCAGGCGAACTCGAGGCCGTCTTCGACGCCGTAAAAAAGAAATGGGGTACAATCGACATTGTTCTCCATTCGATCGCCTTCGCGCCGAAAGAAGATCTTCACGGTCGCGTCGTAGATTGCTCGCGCGACGGTTTCGTCCTTGCGATGGAGCTGTCCTGCTGGTCGTTCATCCGCATGGCGAAGTTAGCTGAACCGCTTATGAAGAACGGTGGCACACTCTTCACGATGACGTATTACGGCTCCCAGATGGTCGTCGAAAACTACAACATCATGGGCCCGGTAAAGGCGGCCCTTGAATCCGCGACACGTTATCTCGCCGCTGAGCTCGGGCCCCAGGGTATCCGCGTTCATGCAATTTCTCCTGGGCCTTTGAAGACACGCGCGGCCTCCGGCATTAGCGAGTTCGACAAGCTCCTGCAAAAGGCGCAGGCGAAAGCGCCAAGCCGCAGCCTTGTATCGATCGACGACGTCGGCGTCGCTGTAGCTGTGCTGGCCATGAACGGCGCCAAGCTGATTACGGGCGAAACCCTCTACATCGATGGCGGGTATCACATTATCGACTAGCCATGGGCTGGCATGCGGTTCCACAAAGACAATATCGATCTCGGATATCGTAGCGCAGAGTCCTGATGGCGCGCGTTATGGTCGGCGGTTTCATGGGTGTCGGAACGCCGGAGAGGATCATTGATGGGATCGTACGTCAAAAATAAGCGCGGCCTCATCGTGCTTGCTGTCATCGCATTTCCGGATGGCTGCGCAACGCTTGCCGAAACGGCGCCACTGCATTGGATGTTGTAAAGGCGACGGACGCCGATCTCCTCGTTCCGCAGCAAGGACCTGAGATGAAGATCGAGCTAGAAAACCTCTGGACACCTGCTTGCATCGGAGGTTCAAGGACACAGTCATCGTCGCTCAGTAGCGCTCCGGCACCTCCTTCACAGGGTGGCCGGAGGCACTCGCCGCCACCTTCCGCTTCGGTAGCTTCACCTTTGCGCGATGTACGTTCTTGTAGGGAATCTTGCTCAGAATGTGCTCGATGATGTTGAGGCGAGCCTTCCTCTTGTCGTCGGACTTTGCAACGTACCACGGTGCCCATGCCGTGTCCGTCGCCTTGAACATCTCATCCCGTGCTTTGGAATAATCGTCCCATCGGGGGTAGGATTTCAAATCCATCGGCGAGAGCTTCCAGATCTTGCGATCGTCGTCGATGCGATCCTCGAGACGCCGGGTCTGTTCATCAGGGCTGACTTCGAGCCAGTACTTGAGCAGAATGATGCCGGACTCTGTAATCGCTTTCTCCACATCGGGAACGACATGCAGGAAGCGCTGTGCTTGCTCTTCGGTGCAGAACCCCATGACCCGTTCGACTCCCGCGCGATTGTACCAGCTGCGGTCGAATATCACGATTTCGCCACCCGCCGGCAGGTAGGGCAGGTAACGCTGGATGTACATTTGAGATTTTTCGCGTTCTGTCGGTGTTGGAAGCGCGATGACGCGGAATATGCGTGGACTGACACGGGCTGTTATGGCCTTGATGGTGCCGCCCTTGCCAGCGCCGTCGCGGCCTTCGAAAATGATACAGATCTTGCGACGCTCGTGGCGCACCCATTCCTGAAGCTTTACAAGCTCGCCATGGAGACGCTGGAGCTCCTTTTCGAAGGTTTTTCGCCTCAACTTTCCTTCATTATTGAGCATGCCCGCGCGCTTGTGCCCCGCGTTATCGGCTGAACCTTTGCGTGCGCTCTTGCGGTCTCCCATGCGTTCCTCCCTGGCAGGCGGCGAAAATCCATGTGCCCCCCCGTAAGGTTTCAGCGGCCGGTAAATCATGGTGTCCGATTTTCCCGGAAAGCCCGACTGCCCTCCGCATAATCTCCGCGGTCGTAAACAATGCGCCTCACCCCCTGCACCTGCTCGAAGCGGCGCGTTGGGCGTTGCCGCAATGAGATCGCATGCGGACGCCAGCTCGCACGCTGCGCCCCGCACACGGCCGTCGATCGTGGCAACCACAGAGGCTGGAAACTCCGCGACCGCGCGGACGAGCGAGCGAAGTGGGTCATCCCAGCCAAGCGGATCGTGGCGACCCTCGGGCAGATCGTCCACATCGTGTCCGGCCGACCAAACTTTGGCTCCGGATTGAGCACGGAGCACACCCGCGCGCACGTTCGCGGCTTCCATAACGGCCACGATAAGAAGCTTCGAAAGCGCGTTGCGCTTTTTGTGATGATCGAGAGCAATGGTACGGATCGCACCATCTTGTTTCACTTCAACAGGAGGCATGTCGTACCTTCCTCGATACATCTCCCCCCAAACTCATTTTAGCGAAAGAAAACGACAGAGTCCGTCATCAGATGATAGTTAATGGGGAGGTTCAGTTCTGGTGCGGGCCCGTCACTCAACAATCAAGGTGCAGCGGGTGCCACGGGCTTGGCCAGCGGCGGCCACAGTCGGCATGTCACGCTTTCAACCAGCGCTTCCTGCGCGTGCATTCCAAAACGAACAATGATGAACCGGTCATTGTTGCCGACGTCAGCCTGAGAATTGGCTGCAGTGGGCCGCCGCTAAAGCCGACAAACTCGATCCCTTGTGGTTCAAGGTCCAGAGCAAGTTTTCGAGAGACTTGTAAAATCCTGGGATCGGATCGCACTCTTGCTGCATCACGCCATTGCGGCGCATTCAGCTTGGTTCCACCAGTCGTTTCTAGCGCAACGCATTTGCCGACCGTCCACGAACACATCTGTGACGGACACATACATATCGCCCGCATACAGATGAGTCGACGCGCTTCACATCATGAAATGAAACGACGCTTTATGTCCACAAATCAGCAGGTTATTTAGTTGCAGGTAAATTGTGGCGCCCCGTAGGGGACTCGAACCCCTGTTACCAACGTGAGAGGCTGGTGTCCTAGGCCACTAGACGAACGGGGCTGCTCTCGAAGGAGGGCCACCTATAAGAGAGGCGGCCGCGCCGATCAAGGGCGATCTT
>DAOMQQ010000005.1:0-59243 GCA_035445405.1 Hyphomicrobium sp. | reverse complement strand
CGACAGCATGATCGGCCACAAATCCGATCGCCATCTCGCGTTCGGCTGTGCCGCGGCCCGCCTCGACGATCTCCTAAATCTGCCGGCTTCGCGTCTCTCCGCGCTCTGGATCGCCACCGCCGCGAGCCTCCTGCCGGGCGCCAGCGGGAAGGGCGCGCTCGCCGCCGTGCGCCGGGACGCGCCGCGCCATCGCTCCCCCAACGCCGGCTGGCCGGAAGCCGCCATGGCGGGCGCTCTCGGCCTCCGTCTTGCAGGCCCGCGCATCTACGCCAGCGAAACCGTCGATGACCATTGGATGGGCACGGGCCGCTCCGAGGCGACCGCCACCGACATTCGACGCGCGCTGCAGATCTACCGGCTGGCGTGCGTCATTCAGGCTGCGACGGTGGCGCTCCTCGCCGCGGTCGTCGCCTTCGGCGCATCGAGCAGCCTCACTTGAGCGTGAGCGGAAGCCCGGCCGCGACCAGCACCACGCGATCCGCCACTGCCGCCACCTGCTGATTGAGGCGACCCTGCGCATCGCGGAACCGCCGCCCGAGCGCCGTTTCCGGCACGAGCCCGAAACCCACCTCGTTCGACACCGCGACGATGGGACCGCGCGCCTCCGACAGCACCCCGGTCAGATCCGCAGAAGCCTGGGCGACGTCGGCATCGGCGAGCATCGTATTGCTGAGCCAGAGCGTCAGGCAGTCGATCAGCATGGGACGTCCCGCCGCGTCGGCCTTGGCAATCGCACGGGCAAGATCGCGCGGCGCGTCGATCGTGAGCCACCGGGCATCGCGCCGGTCACGATGGAGCGCAATCCGCTCGCCCATCTCCTCATCGAGCGCCTCCGCCGTCGCGATGTAGCTCCATGGCGGCGCGGTGGCTTTGATCAGTTCCTCCGCATACCGGCTCTTGCCGGAGCGGGCCCCGCCGAGCACGAGCGTCAGACGGGGCAAAGAAAGGGGAGAGGTCATGGCGTCTCGGGATCTCGGATCTCGCGTCGGTGGCGTTCGTCAATGTACCGCCTAGACCAGGATCGCTTCGGACCCTATCGGTCCGAAGCGTGAATCATAGGTCTCAGCGAAAAGCTAGAGCGTCTTCCGATCCGATTCCATGGGATCGGAAGACGCTCTAGAATAGCCGTCCTTCAACCACCCTGCCCGTTCCCGGTTTTCCCGATGCTTCCCTTCACAATCGATTGCCGTCCGCCGTTTCTGGTGGCGTCGTTCCGCGAGGCCCACGAGATGCTGAGCTGGTCTCTCACGCATCCGGGCCGTCGGATCGCCCGGCAAGTCGTGTGGATGGAGGTCCGCAACGCGGATCTCTGCGTGAACACGGACCCGGCAGCACTCGTCCGAGAGAAAGCCGCCGCCGAAGGGCTGGCAGACGCCGTCGCGCTGCTGACCTCCCGCAATATCGCACGCTATCACACCGCACAATCGGTTGTAGAGGACGAGACCGCAACGTGCCTGACGACCGTCGGCCTCTCCAACGGCGAGCGCGTGGGCATGCGCATCGCCGAGCCCGTCCGCCTGCCGGGCACGATCAACACGCTCGTGCATGCGAACCGCCCCCTATCGGAAGCCGCACTCCTCGAAACGCTATCGATCGCGACCCAGGCGCGAACCGCCGCCATCATCGCAGCCAAGGTGGAGCGCGCCGGCGTAAAAGTGACGGGAACGGGAACGGACTGCATCGTGATCGCCGCGCCGCGCGGAAAAAACCGCGCATCCTTTGCCGGCCTTCATACCGCGCTCGGAGAAGCTGTCGGCAGAGCGGTCTACAAGGCCACGGCCGCCGGCATCGAAACATGGAGAACGGATTTCGAGGCGCTCACCTCGGGCACGACGCGCCGCTGAGGCGAAGCCTCAGGCGCCTTCCTCCGCGAGCACCTTCTGAACTGCCGCATCGTCGGCGATGCGGTCATGCAAGGCCACGACGTTCGGATAGGCATCGAGACCTTCGGGAAGCTTCGCCGACGCCCAGCGGATCATCGGAAACGCATGCGCGTCCGCTACGGACCGCCGCGGTCCCAGGATGAATGGCTTGTCCGCCAGATGATCGTTCAGGATCTTGAAGCGCCGGCGAACGAGCTTGAGCCCAGCCTGTCGCACGGCGTCGAAAGCCTCTTCGCTCGTATCCGTGGTGTAGCGGTCGGTCATGAACACCGGATAGAACGACGGATGCACGTCACCCGTGAAGAACGAGCTCCAGCGGTCCAGCTCGGCTTGCCCACGCCCGCCGTCCATCGCCCCGAGCCCGACCTCGGGATGGCTCCGCGCGAGATGCTGGACGATCGCACCCGCCTGCGTCAGCACCCAGCCGTCGTCCTCGATCAGAACCGGCACGGACCCAGCCGGATTGACCTGGAACAGCTCCGGAGAGCCGATCTCGACGCGCCGCGCTTCGTAGGGGGCGCCGAGCCATTCGAGAACGATATGCGGCGCGAGCGAACAGGCGCCCGGAGAGTAAAGTAAAACAGGCATGGAACGTCCTATCATCGGGCGGGATGTCATGGGGAACCCCTCAACGCCTCGGCAGTTCCATGCTTTCGCATCAAGGATCTAGGTCGTTGCGCGGATCGAAAAGATCCGGGGAGCTGGCCTTTTGCCAAGCAGCCCGCCGCACAATCGCCCCAATGGAGCAAAATGTAGCCTCAGGCATCGGCGCGCCCGCATCCGCACGCGGGACAAAGCGTTGATCGGCAAAGTTGAATCGGAAAACTCGGCGCATTCATGACAATTCTTCGCTCCCTCGTCGCGTGCGCCGCAGTCGCGCTCGCAGTCCAGCTTTTCACACCGCAGGCGCTCGCACAGGATGCACCGGCCGCGCCTGCCGCTGCCCCGCCCGCGGACGCGAGCCCGGAGGCCAAATCCGATCAGCCGCCTGCCACACAGGAGGGGGAGGCTGGTTCTCCGCCGGCGCCGGACCGGGCCATCGAGCGCGCGAAGTCGCGCATCGGCGAGCTCGAAGCCCGCACCGACGTCGCTCCCGCCATTCGCGAGGAAGCGCTTACTCTTCTTCGCGCCGCCCTGGGCCATAACGAAGCCGCGGCAGCGAGCGCAGCCACGGCCGCGCGCTATCAGGATTCGAGCCAGCGCGCGCCGGATCGCATTGCCGAAGCGAAGCAGCAGCTCGAAGCGCTCGCCAACGGAGCCGACGAGGCGGCGTTTCCGGCCCGCGTCCGCACGCTGAGCCTCACCGAGGCGCAGCAGGCGCTCGACGCGGCCAGCAGCGAGGCGGCGACGTTGAGAAGCGAGCTTGCGCAGTTCGACACGCGCCTTCGCGACATGGGCACGCGCGCAACCGGCGCCCGCGAGGAGCAGACCGCCGAGAAACAGGCCCTCGATGCCCTCGAAAGCCCCGATGCACCTCAGACGGTAGACTCGGATCCCGTCGTGGCCGAGGCGCGCCGGGTCGCCATCGCCGCCGAGCGGCGCGCGCGCACCGCCAACGTCAATCTTCTCGAACAGGAAATCATCAGCCTGCCGGCGCGGCAGGCTTCCACCACCGCACGCCGCGATCTCACGGCCGCAAAGCTCGAAAAGCTGAACAAGCGCATCCCCCTCATCGAGGCGCGCGTCACCGAGCTGCGCGAGGTGGAGCAGGCCAAGGCCCAGCGCGAGGTCGACCGGGAGGCGCGCCGTCTCTCCGCGCAGCATCGCGTGCTCGACGCCTACGTGAAGGATACGGACGTCATCCGCACCCGCGAGGCGGACACGGTGCGCCTCGTCAACGAGAACAAGACGAAGCTCGTCGAGCTCCAGGCCGAGCTCGCCCGCGTGAGCGATGCGAGGATCTCCGCCCAGCAGGTGCTGGAGATCGGCAGCATCGGCGGCGAGTTCAGCGAGCTTCTGCGCGCCATGCGCTCCCAGCTTCCCTCCGCCACCCGCCTGCAGCGAAGCATCGCAGAGCGGGACCAGACCATCGTCGACGCGCGCCTCAGGCGGCTGCGGGCCGAAGAAGCCCGGCGCGCCCTTCAGAACCCCGCCGGGATGGCCGAACGTCTCCTGGAAAATGCCGCCAAGGAGGGCGAGATCATCCCCGAAACTGTGCGGCCAGCGCTTGAAAAGCTCGTGGTCACGCGCAGGGACCTCTACACCAGCCTGCAAGATACGCTGGCGACACGGATCGCGCAGCTTGCCGAGATGAACGCCGCCGAGCGCGACCTGCTGAGCCAAACCAACCAGCTCAACTCGCTTCTGAACAGCCGTCTCCTCTGGCTCCCGACCGCGGAGCCCATCGGCGCAGGCTGGCTCGCGCAGGTGGGGCGGAGCTTCACCTGGCTCGGCAATGTCGAAGCCTGGAAAGCCGCGGGCCTGACGCTCGTCGAACGCGCGCTCGAGCGTCCGCTTCTCTCGCTCATCGTATTCGCCGTGTTCGGCGCACTGCTCGCCTTCTCCGGCCGCCTGTTCAGACGCCTCAAGAGAATTGCCGACAAAGTGGGGCGCTACTCGACGGACAACTACTGGCGCACGCCGGAAGCGCTCGTCATATCCGCGCTGCTGGCGCTCCGGTCTCCGATCCTCTTCGGCTACGCCGGGTGGCTGCTGACCCAGCCGCCGCAGACCGCGGAGTTCACCGCAGGCGTCGGCACCGGCCTGCTCGCCGTCGCCTCGCTCGTCACGTTCCTCAGGTTCGTTCAGTTCGTCAGCGTGGAGCACGGCCTCTTCTCGACGCACTTCGGCTGGGCCGAGCGCGCGCGGAGCCTTCTGTGGACTAATGTCGTCTGGCTGAAGTTCGCGCTCATCCCCGTTGCGCTGATCCTCGGCATGATCCATGCGAGCAGCGCGCAATATCTACGCGACGGGCTCGGGCGCATGGCGTTCCTGGCGGGCGGGATAGCCCTCGCGATCTTCCTCTGGCGCACGCTTCATCCCCGCCACGGCATCTTCGCCGAGCGCCTTCTCCCCGGCAATACGATCTGGGCCACGCGGTATCTGTGGTTCGGGTTGATCGTTCTGACGCCGCTTGCCATCGCAGCGCTTGCGCTCGGCGGCTACTACGACGGCGCGTCTCAAATCCAGAACGGGCTCGGCCTGACGGCCGCCATCGTTTTCGCGGCGTTCATCGGCCACAGCGTGGTGATGCGCCAAGTGCTCGTCACCCGCCGCCGTCTCGAAATTCGGCGCGCCTACGAGCGTCGCGAGAAGGCGCGCGCGCAAGCCGCCGCCCAGGAAGCGAGTGACGCGGTGGGTGAAGCCGTTACGATTCCCCCCGAGGAACCCGAGATCGACATCGCGTCCATCAGCGAGCAGACGCGCAACTTCGTGCGCCTCGCAACGCTGCTGGTGCTGTCGGCCGCCTTGTATATTTTCTGGCGCGAGGCGCTTCCCTCGCTGGCCTTGCTCGACGTGCCGCTCTGGCAGCAGACCGTCACCGTCGACGGCGCGACGCGCAGCATGCCCGTCACCGTATCGAACGTGATGATCGCGCTCGCCATCGGCGTCATCACCTTCATCTCCGCACGCAACCTGCCGGGACTGCTGGAGATCACCGCCCTCCATCGCTTGCGCATGGAGGCGGGCACGCGCTACGCCGTCGGCGCGGTGAGCCGCTACCTCATCGCGATCGTCGGCATCGCGTTCGCGTTCCGCAGCATCGGCTTCGACTGGAGCCAGGTGCAATGGATCGTGGCGGCGCTCGGCGTCGGCGTGGGCTTCGGCCTGCAGGAGATCGTCGCCAACTTCATCTCCGGCCTGATCATCCTCTTCGAGAGGCCCGTCCGCGTGGGAGACACCGTCACCATCGGCAATCTCACCGGGACCGTTTCGCGCATCCACATCCGTGCGACCAGCATGACGGACGGCGAAAACCGCGAGATCATCATTCCCAACAAATCGCTGATCACCGAGAAGGTCATCAACTGGACGCTCACGGACAGCATCACGAGCGTCAAGCTCAAGGTATCCGTACGCTACGGGACCGACACGCTGAGAGCACAGATGGCGATCCTCGATGCGGTGAAGGCCACGCCGCACGTCCTCGACACTCCGGCACCCGGCGTGTTCTTCACCGGCTTCGGCGCTTCCGCGTTGGAGTTCGAGGTGCGGGCCTCCGTGTTGCAGCTCGCCCACCGCTCGACGGTGATGAACGATCTGCACGTCGCCATCGAGCGCGCGCTCCGCGAGCAGGAGATCGCGGTGTCGTAGAGAGCTTCCGCAAAAGTGGAAACGGGCTTTGCAGTAAGAAGCACAACCAAGAAAAAGCTTAGAGCCGTTCCGGAACGGCTCTAAGCCTGCTCGCACGCGAAGCCCGGCCCGGCCTCAACCCTGAGGCGCAGCGCGATGTTTCTTCTTGTGGGCATATTTGGACACGGGCTTCTGTCCCGCCTTCGGCCTCGGCGCACCCGCATGCGCGTGAGGACGAGCGTGTGCGTGCGCGTGAGGCTTGCCGCCTTTGAACGCCCGTTTCGGTCCATCGCTCTTACGGTCCCCGGTATCGCCCTTCCCTTCGCTCCGGTCGCGACCCCACTCCCGGAACGGCTTTTTCGGCCGCTCGGCGCGCGCACCCTCGGATGAACGCGCACCCTCGGGCGAAGACGGCCGCGAGGTCTTGCCCGGTCGCTGAGGCCGCGGCCCGCGCGCGTCGTCCGTACGCGGCGCCTCGACCGGTGCGGAGGCGCCGAGCCGGGAAATCCGTCCCTCATTCGGCTTCATGCCGCGCGCGGCCTCCGCGAAACTGTCGGCGAACTCGGCGGCGACCTCGAAGCGCGAGTCGCGATCGAAAATCTTGATGGATCCGATCTCCGACCGCGTCACGTTGCCGGCGCGGCAGATGAGCGGCAGCAGCCAGCGAGGATCCGCGTTGCGCTCGCGGCCGATGTCGACGCGGAACCAGACCATCTCGCGATTGTGATCGCGCGCCGGACGCGGGGCACGAGGCTCGCGGGCGGACGGCGGCGGAGCGAAGCGATCCTCGCCATCACGCCCGCGATGAGAAGGCGGCCGCTCGAAACGCTCTCGCGTTGGCCGCACGCGATCGTCGCGCCGCGGCGGTCCGGGGTCCTCTGCGAGGTCTGCCGGCGCAGGCAGTCGGGAAAAATGAATGCGCGCCAGCGCAAGCGCGATCTCGTCGGCCGAGCGATGCGCCTGAAGGGCGGCGACGAGGCCCGCTTCCTCCTCGCTCGCAGCATCCGTAAAGACGCTCTCGGCAAGAAAGCGCTCCCGATCCCGGGCGCGAATATCTTCCGCCGTCGGCGCGGGGCTCCACGTCACCTTGAGCTTGGCCGCGGCCAGCAAGGTGTCGGCCTTGCGCCGACGGTTGAACGGCACGACGAGGACGCACATGCCCTTGTTGCCGGCCCGGCCCGTACGGCCCGAGCGGTGCAACAGCGTCTCCGCGTCGTTGGGAAGATCCGCGTGAATGACCAGCGCGAGATCAGGCAGATCGAGCCCCCGCGCCGCAACGTCGGTTGCCACGAGAACGCGCGCGCGTCCGTCCCGCAACGCCTGCAACGCATGGCTGCGCTCGTTCTGCGTCAGCTCTCCCGAGAGCGCGACGGCGGAAAAGCCCCGCTCGGTCAACCGGCCGTGCAGGCGGTTCACCGATGCTCGGGTCGCACAGAATACGATGGTCGCGCGCGCCTCATGGAGGCGCAACACGTTGACGACAGCGTTCTCGATCTCGCCCGGCGCAACGCGAATGGCGTGATACGCGATGTCCGCATGCTGCTCGTTGCGCCGCAGCGTTTCGATGCGCACGGCATCGCGCTGATAGCGGCGGGCCAGCGCCTCGATTCCACGTGGCATCGTGGCGGAGAAGAGAAGCGTCTGCCGGCCTTCCGGCGTCGCGTCGAGAATGAACTCCAGGTCCTCGCGGAAACCGAGGTCGAGCATCTCGTCGGCTTCGTCGAGCACAACGGCCTTGAGCTTGCCGAGATCGAGCCGCTGCCGTTCGAGGTGGTCCCGCAGGCGCCCCGGCGTGCCGACGACGATATGGGCGCCAAACCCGAGCTCGCGCGCTTCGGCGCGCCCGTCCATGCCCCCGACGCAGGTGACGACGCGCGCACCCGTATCGGCATAGAGCCAGGCGAGCTCGCGTTGCACCTGCAGGGCCAGTTCGCGCGTCGGCGCGATGACGAGCGCCAGCGGCGCGGCCGCCTCGGGCAGCCTGTCCGCCTCTCCGAGCAGTTTCGGGGCAATGGCCAGCCCGAAGGCCACCGTCTTGCCGGACCCGGTCTGGGCCGAAACGAGCAGGTCGTGGCCGGTCGCATCCGCCTCCAGAACCGCGAGTTGGACAGGGGTCGGAGCGGAATAGCCGCGCGCGGCGAGTGCGCGGCCGAGCGCGGCGTGGACGGACGGGAAAGTCATGATCGGGAAGCGCTTTTCGAATGGGGGCAACGTGCGGGCCGCCAACATGGAGGTGCCCGCGCCCGTCGCCAGGGATCTCGTGATCCCGGATGCCTAGCCGGTTTTCGCACCTGCCGCTAGGAGGCATCTTCGCTCACGCGCCATCTTGGTAAGCTCCGGCAAAATTTCCGCTCCCAGGCCCCTCGCACCGCCCCGACGCCGTCGGCGGACGGGTGTGGCCCGGGCCTCCCGGCGCGGAATCGCCTAGAGTGCTTCCGGAAAAGTGGGAACCGGGTCATGGCGAAGCCATGCAGCGCGAAGTGTCCGACAAGAAGCACGATAAAGCAAAAGCTTAGAGCCGTTCCGCGTTTCCACCAAAATCGGAACGGCTCTAGGGTGAGACGGGGTTAGCGTCATCGGCCGTGGAGGGCATCGTGCGCGGTTTGATCTTGGCATTCGCTTCGTGGCTGGCTTTCTGTGGGGCCGCTCTGGCGACGACGGACGCAGAGCACGTCTACACGGACCCGGCGGCTCTGCACGCGGCCCTCGAGAATCCGGCAGACGGCGAGACCCCACGGCTCCACGCTTTCGTCGCGGGGCTCGAGAAGGGACTGGCCATAGCCAACAGCCGACTGCTCCATGGAAAGAAGCCGCGCCTCTACTGCGATCCGAACGGCGAGACGTTCGACGAGCGCGCGCTGGTCGATCTCTATAAGGCCGAGTACCGGCGAATGGTGGACGAGTATGGCGCAGCGTACGTCAAGAACATGACGCCGAGCTTCGTGATGCTCCACGCCTTCGAAAAGAAATATCCGTGCCCGTGAAGGAGGCCCGGCGTGGACAGCGGAAAGATGCTCAGTCCGCGACCTTCTTCACGAACTCGGATTTCAGCCCCATCTGGCCGATGCCGGGAATTTTGCAGTCGATGTCGTGATCGCCGTCGACGAGGCGAATGTTCTTCACCTTCGTTCCGACCTTGACCACGCTCGACGACCCTTTGATCTTGAGATCCTTGATCACCAGCACGGTATCGCCGTCGGCAAGCACGCTGCCGTTGGCATCGCGAACGACGACCGCCTCGTCCGAAAGCGCAGAGGCCGCATCGTCCTCCGTCCCCTCCGCGGACCACTCGTGCGTGCACTCCGGACAAATGAACAGCCCCCGATCCTCGTAGGCATAGGGCGATTGGCATTTCACGCAGTGGAGGGTGTCGGTCATCTCGGGGTCGCTTGCTGCGGACGAGCGCGACGTCGCAGCGCGCCCATTGTCGTGGATCGCCACCGAATAGGCCTTCGCCCACCTCCCTGGCAAGCCCACTGCGCAAAACGATAGAAAAGACAACCGCACGCCTGGAAATATCCAGGCGCGCGGTGCCGCGATCTTTTCGCAAAGCTAGAACTTCATCGTCAGCCCGGCGTTGAACGACCGCCCCATGCCCGGAACGTTGTCACGCGGCGCGGCGTGGTAATAGTGCCCGCCGAGCGGATCTTCGTAATACGTGTCGAGCACGTTCCGAATGCCGAGATCGAGCCGGAAGCGGTCCCATTCATAGCTGGTGCCGAGATTGACGAGAGCATAGCCCCCCGTCTTCATCTCGTTGCGAACCGTATCGACGTTGTGCTTACCCGCAACGCCATAGATCTCGATGGCGCTCGTCCACCCGCCCCAGGTGTGCGTCAGCGCCAGCGTGCCGTTGAGCGGCATCATGTGATAGAGGCTGACGCCCGTATCCGCGTTCTCGCCGTGCACATATCCCGCCGATCCGGTCAGCGCGAAGCGGCCGAACACTTCGGTCTCCGCGAGAAGAAGGCTGCCCGACACGTTCACGCCGTAGAGTTCGGCGTCGTGATTGGCGAACTGGAGAAAGCGCGTGTCGCCCGCAGACCGCCACAACCGCACCCCGATATAGTCCTCCACGAACGTGTAGTACGGCGTGACCTTCAGCTCCCAGTCCTTGTGTGCACCGCTGCTCCAGCCCGCCGTCACACTGACGGTGTGCGCAACCTCGGGATCGAGATCCGGATTGCCGACATAGCCGTTGAGATCGCCGAACCAGCCGATCATGCGCATCGCCATCGAGCCGACACCCCACGTGTAGCGCTCGTAGAGATTGGGCGAGCGGGTCTTGCGGGCGTATCCGAACTCGTAGCCCTCCGAGAGCGTCGGCGCGTAGCGCGCCAGCGCGGTCATGTCGAAATTGGTGTCCGTCCGCGATCTGTCTCCCGCATTGAAGGCAAGTGCGGCGGCCGCGTCCGGATTGGGCATCATGCACATCATGCCCATCATCATCATGCAGGGATTTGTGCTGTAGGGCGCGACATCTCCCGCATCCGTCCACACCATGTCGTTGCGCACGCCGACCAGCGTCGACCAGGCCCTGTCCCACTGCCGTTCCCACTCGATGAACGTGCCGAGGCGATTGCGCGTCCCGTCGTTGATGTTCCAATAGGTGTCGGGCCCCATCATCATGCTGCCCGCGACCGGCGGCCACCAGTCGTCGAGCGTCTGATGATGGAATTCGTTTCCGATCCGCAGCACGTCCCGCTCCGAGAGCGGGATCTCCGCTTTGAGCGAATAGCCCGCGTCCTGGCCGTCTGTCAGCATCGGCATGTCGCCTGGCAGCTTGTCCTTGAGGAAGTTCATTTCGTGCTGGGTGCGCTGATAGAACGCCCGCGCGTCGATCTTGCCCCAGCCGAGGTCCGCGACATACCGCGAGTTCAGGAACCAGCCCTTGTTCTCGACCATGTCCATCGATTGGTTCACGTATCCCTGGTAAGGGATGTACTGCACGCCGCCTTGCACGATGAAGAGATCGCCGCCGTTGCGCACCGCGACCTGCACGGAATGGTTCTGCGATTCATATTCCGACGAGAGAACGTCGCGCCCGCGCCCGTCCTCGTAGTTGTCTGAGCGCGTCCACGCGCCGGAATAGGTCACACTGACGTTGTCGCTCGCCGCATGAGCGGTCGCTGCAGTCCCTACGCCGTTGCCGTTGCTGCGGTAGAAGGCCGAGATGCTGCCGGAGGTGTGCACGCCCTCGCCTGCCTCGGCGAAGTGCGGCGGATGCGTTTCGACGATCACCGTCCCGCCGAGACTGTCGCCGCCCTTCGAGACCGGCGTGACCCCCGAAAGAACCTCGACATAGGCGATCTGCGAGGGATCGGCATACGAGAGCGGCGGGTTCATCTGGTTGGCGCACGCCGACGAAACCACCATGCCGTTGAGGAGCACTTTGACGCGATCGCCGTTGAGCCCGTTGATGGCCGGAAGCCCCGAAACGCCGCCGGCCTGGAAGATGCTGACGCCCGGCGATCCGCGAAGCAGCTCGGCGCTGTCGCTCGTCCGAGAAACCCGCGACTGAATTTCCTCGCGATCGATCTGCGCAGCGGAGAGTGGAACGGCGAGCCCCGTCGTTCCAACTCCGGGCACCGGCGGAAGGATCGCCCCTCCGCTCTCGCCCCCGCCGTCCATATCGCCCACGGCTGGGGCTGCGCCCGGGACAGCACCTGGCTGTTCGATGACGATTTCCGGCAGGGTTTCTTGAGCGACGGCAGAGGAAAGCGTCGATACGGAAAGGATCGCAACCGACGAAAGCAAGTACGCCTTCGTCCGCGCGCCGTGAAGCGAGCAAAGCATGATGGGAACTCCCTGGATGGTCTGAAGGCGAGCAGCCGGCGGCTCTCGCGGGAAAGACGTCAGACCGAAACGGGAGGCCCCCGAGGCGAGGAAGCGCCCGGCAAAGGCGTCAGGCTGTACTGAACGCGTGCGAGCTTATGGGCAACGGCCGCATAGCGAACCTCGGCTGCAAGCTCGGGCGGGTCGTTCGCCAGAGCCGGCAGCGCCGACGCCGCAAACGGGCAGTCGAGATCATCCGCAGAGGGAAGACCTTCGCGCTGCTCCGTCTCAAGGGGAACGTGCTGCACGCCGTGCGCCGTACAGATCACCACGGTCACGCCGCCAGCGTCCGCCTGCGCGGCCGCAAGCATGAAGCCGGCCGGAACGGCGGCCCGGATCAGAAGCACGAAGAGGACGAGAAAACCGACGATGCGCACGAAAGCTGCCCTGCTGCTCTGTGCAGGGATACGGACAAGGATGGGCTTCGACAAAGCGCTATTCATTATCCACCTGGCCAAGCTGGAGATCGTGTTGCGGTTCAGTCACAATCCGGCAGGCCTTCGAAGTCGTCCGTAAACCGCCTCCTGTCAGTGCGGCGGCCGCCCGATGTCAGCGAAAGCACGCGCCCACAGATCGGCAGATCAGTCTCCGCATCATACATGGGCATGCCTGGCCCCACTTGACCGACGTCATACGACGTCGTCAGAGAATGCCGGCGGCGCCCTGGACATCCGCCCCCTGTCCATCAGCCGACAGACTGCAGCGCGCGGGCTGAAATTTTCTGAGGGAAGCACAAAAAACGCCGGCCGTGCAGCGCGTGCACGGCCGGAGCAGACAAAGCGTAGTCCCTATCGCGTCGCCGTCACTCGGCCGCGAACTGGTTCATCGTGTTGTGGGCTCCGCCCGCTTTGAGGGCGCGGTCGCCGGCCACCATCTCCTTGAACGTGTCGCCGAGGTCCGAGCCGACCTCGTGCTGATGGCGGACCGCGGAAATGCCGCGGCGAATTTCCTCACGCTGTACGGTGGCCACGTAGGCCAGCATGCGGTCCTCGCCGAAGTACCCGTGCGACAGCTCGTCGGTGCTCTTTGCGGTGAGGTGGAAGGTCGGCAGCGTGATCAGGTTGTGGAAGACGCCTGCGCGCGCCGAGATGTCCACCTGGAAGTTCCGCAGACGCTCGTCGGCCTCGCGTCCAAGCTCGCTCGCGTCGAAATCCGACGACATGAGCGCGGATCCATCCGGATAGTCCGCCTCGGAAATCTTGCCGTCCGCAAGCCATTGCGCCCGCACCTGCTTGCGCAGGTTCAGCGTCCAGTTGAACGAGGGCGAGTTGTTGTAGACGAGCTTGGCGTCCGGCACCTCCTTGCGGATCTCGGCCACCATGCTTGCGATCTCGTCCACGTTCGGCGTGTCCGTCTCGATCCAGATCAGGTCGGCATCGCCTTCCCGGAGCGAGGCGACACAGTCTTCGATGACCCGTGCCCGCCCCGTGCCCTGGCGGAACGAGAAGAGACCGTTCGGCATGCGAGCCGGACGCACCAGCGCGCCGTCCTGCCAAAGAGCCAGCTCGCCTTCGCGCAGCGGGTTGGTGCCCGTGACCGGCTCTGTCTTGAGCCATTTCGTATAGCTCGACGCCAAATCGCCGGGGCGTTGGCTCACCGGGATCTTCTGCGTCAGGCTCGCGCCGAGGCTGTCGGTTCTCGCGACGATCACGCCGTCGTCGACGCCCAGCTCTTCGAACGCGAGGCGGCATGCCCGAAGCTTCTCGATAAAGTCCTCGCGGGGAACCGTGACCTTGCCGTCCTGATGCCCGCACTGCTTCGCATCCGAGACCTGGTTTTCGATCTGCAGACAGCAGGCACCGGCCTTGATCATCTCCTTGGCGAGAAGATAGGTCGCGTGCTCGTTGCCGAAGCCGGCATCGATATCCGCGATAATCGGAACGACGTGGCTTTCGAAGCCGTCGATGCGCGCGATGATTTCGTCGACCGCCTTGCCGGACGCACCCTTTTGCTTGGCGTCCTTGAGCTCCTTGAACAGGTCGTTGAGAGCGACCTCGTCCGCCTGGCGGAGCGAAATGTAGATCTCCTCGATCAGATCGACGACGGACGTCTTCTCGTGCATGGATTGATCGGGCAGGTGACCCCAGCTGTTGCGCAAGCCCGCAACCATCCAACCCGACAGATAGACGTACGCGCCTTTCGTCGTCCCCCGCAGACGCTTGACGGACTTGATCATCTGCTGGGCATGGAAGCCGGACCAGCAGCCGAGAGACTGCGTGAACTTGCTCGTATCCGCGTCATACGCCGCCATATCGGCGCGCATGACGGTCGCCATGGCGCGGGCAACGTCGAGATGGCATTCGTAAGGGCTCTGCAGACGGAGCTGGATGATGTCGTCGATGCTCACGCCGCCTTTGGTGGCGCCCGTTGGATAGCGGGCCAGCAATTCCGACCTGAGTTCACTGTAGCTTTTTTTGTGCGTCATGCACGGTGTCCTTCCAACAGCAAGGTTTCGCATCATCTCGCGCGGCCATTCGGGATCGCAGAAGAACGGCTCGGCACCCAGCCTCGATCCGCCTGCCCCGCCGGGAACGTCCGCCGAGAGGGCACGGCCGGGAGATTTCACCAATTGAAGGACTGCCCGCGTGCGCATCTCTAGCGTTCTCTATCGAGGAGATGATCGCTCTAACCTCTTCCGTCCGCTTTGAAAGGCGTAAATTTGCGAAGAATTGCCAATCCCGCGCGAGGAAACTGCAAACCCGGCAGATCGACGTCGGGCCCGTTTCGGAGTATCGCGCAAGCCGGCATCCGAACCGGCTACGGCTGTTGAGGCAAAAAATTCCGCGATGCGGAGCCGAGCCAAAAACGTGCGACGGCCGCAGCGGCCGCAGTTCGCTCACGACGAACGCGCCCGACCCTCTCGGGTCGGGCGCACTGCGTCTAGTCTTAGTCTCAGCGATCGTTGGCGAGCGCGTCCTTCAGCTTTGCGGCCGCTTCGGCCGCAAGCCGATCGTTCTGCACGGCCAGCTCGAACAGACGCGGTTTAATGGCCTCGTCCTTCGCGCGATGGAACATGCGAATGAAGCGATCGGTCTTCCTGTGGGCTTGATGAAGCGTGAAGCGCAGGCGTTTGATGAAGTCCCTTTGGGTGGCGGGAGACGAGTGAGGAGCCACGGCGATTTTCCATGTCACAGAACAGCGGCATGTCGCGCTCTGCCCTATGCGGGAGCGAACGATCAACCCGTTCCTAGAGAACGAGCGCAAGCAGCCAGAGATTTACGGATGTGTTCGCTGATCCCGGACGCGAGCGAAGCGCGTCCGGGCTACTGCCCGGCTTTGTGACGCCGTGCCTCCGCAAAGAGATGGAAGGTCGCAGTCATGATCTCGGGAAGCTAGATCCCCCGCCCGCAATGTCAAGAGGCGCGAGCGCCGTCCACGCGGCGTGCCCACGGGCGCGTGAGCCATAAAATGGCGGTCCCTACGGGAGTCGAACCCGTCTTTTCAGATTGAAAATTCTAGCCGGTCTCTGACGTTTCAAGCGGTTACCAGTCGGACGGTGGGGCGATCGCGGGTGGTTTCCGGGGCTCGGTCGGACGGGCGTCAGCCGAAAAGAATGTAGGCAGTCAGGAAGCCGCTCGCAAAGCCAACAATGATCCCTGCTCCAAAATCGCTCATATCGCGATCCCCTCCTCTGCCATCCAGACCTTGAGCTTGCCGATCGCGGCGTCCGCCATGCGGTCGTCGAGCGCCAGGTAGTGCTTCAGGACCTCGTGGATCGTGGTCATCGTGTGCCCGGAGATGGCGCGGATCTCCGGCACGGTGCACCCTGCGAGCGCGAGGCGCGTGATGCCGGTGTCGCGCAGGTCCATGAACTGCTTTCCCGCGATGTCCGGAAACATGAGCGCGCCGGCGTCGTCCTTGGCGGCCGCGGCCGCGGCGCGCACCTCGCGGAAGGCCACGCCGAACCGCTCGCCGCCGGCGTCGCCCTCGTAGGCGCGGCCCTTCTCGTCGAGGATGACGAGCTGTCCGGGGGCCTCGAGCTCGATCACTTTTCCCTGCCGGCGACGCTGCCGGATCGCGGTGATGCGCTCGGCGAGCGGCGGTGTGTAGGGGACCGAGACGCGCGCCTTGGTCTTCGATTGGCGGAAGACGCTGCGCTCGCCGGCGATGGCCGGCATCTCGAGGGCGAGCACGTCGCCACGCCGCTGCACCGTATGCAGCGCGAGGACGACGGCATCGGCCACCGAATGGTGGCCGAGCTCATCGGCCGTCTTGACCAAGTGCGCGATCTCGCTCGGGCTCCACACGACGACGCGCGGCGCCACGCCGTCCATGCCGATATTGCGCGCGGGATTGTCGTTGCGCCAGCCGATGCGGCGCATGTGCGAGAGCATCGACGAAACGACGCGGATGGTGCCGTTGGCCATGGAGTGGCCGCGCTCGCCGTGCATCTCCTCCCACAAATTGTAAAGATGATGCGGCTGCAGCGCGTGCACGGCGACGTCGCCGAATTTCTTATCGTCGTCGATCTTGTAAGAGAGGAACAGCCGCAGCTTGTTTCGGTAGTCGATTTTGCTGCTATCGGACAGGCGCTGCCACTTCGGCGAGGCCTTGCTGTCAGCGTCGGGGCCGTCGCCGCCGGTGAAGCGGTCATAGAGCGCCTGCAGCGAGCGCGGATGCGTCTTAGGGACGGGCTCGCGCAGGCGCTTCTCGCCCGTCGCGACCCACTCGTCGACCTCGGCGTTGATGGCGTCGGCGGCTTCGACCGCGGCGCCCTTCGACAGCCATTGGCCGTGCGCGTCTTTCAGATCGCGGCCGTTGAACCCGGCGTGGCGCAGCTTCGGCCCCGGCTCCCACCGCGGGCGGCCGTCGCGCCATTTGAGGTATCGGGGCCACTGGTTGCTCATTTTTTGGTCCTCACGGCCTGGTCGGCCTCCGGACAGGGCGGCGAACTTTCGCCGGTCGCCGTTGGCTCCGGAGCCGCTTCGCGGCTGCGGCAATGAGTACGTCTGATGTCACTTCGAACATCGTGCGCACCGCTCGCAAAAGATAGCTTTCGTGGCGCTCGCCGATTATCGGCGGGCCGAGGCGTGCGTTCATCAGCTCAACGATCTGGTCGCGGGTCAACCCGCCGATGGTCGGTCCGGTCATGCTCCCCTCGCCTGTCTGAGTGCCGCGTCGCGGGCGGCGTTGAGTTCGGCCATGGCGGCTGTGGAGCCGCCGGCGTCGGGGTGGGCCTTGCGCGCGGCCGCGCGGAACGCGCGCTCGATGTCCGCGATGCTCGCCGACGGCGAGACGCCGAGGATCTCGAACGGCGAGCGCGGCGCCGGAAGGGCTGCGAAACCGGCGAAGGCACGTTCCATCATCGCCGCACCGCCGTGGCGCTCAACGGCGCGTATTGCCTCGATCGCGAGACCGATCGAGCGCAGGTTATCCTCGACGCGCTCATACTTGTCGCGCGCCATCACCATCTGCTTTCCGTTCGGGGTGAAGTAGACGGCCACGCCGGGATTGCGGATGATGCGGCGCGCGGCGTCAGCGTAGGGCGTCCCGTCAACGCGGATCGGGATGTCACTCGAGACGAGGACGTTCTGAGCGCCGAGCAGACGCAGCTCGAACATGAGATCCTCGCGGCATTTGTTGCTTTCGACCTTGAACGGAGAATTGCGACGGCGCTTCTGCTCCGGCGTACGGGGCCAGCCGTCGGGCCAGGCGAGCGGATAGGCTTGCGTCATGGGTCCTTTCCCTGTGCGCGCGCATCCGCGCACTAGATCACGCGTAGTGCGAATCGTCGATGCGGGCGGCGGCGGGGATGTCCTCGCCGTAGAACGCGGCGATACGCTGTTGATTGTCCTGCTCGATCGCCCAGGCGTGCTTGAGAACGCGAATGCGGCTCGTGGGATCGAGCGGGCGGAGCGCGCGGGCGATCTCGCAGGCCTTGCGCATCTCGAACTCGGCGTCGACGAGCTCCGGCTGCCGGCGCAGGAAGGCCGGCAGGTAGCCGGGCAGCGCGCGGAGGCGTTGGGTGAGAGAGCTCATGACCCGCCTCCGTCAGTAGGAGCGATAGGGCGGGGAATGCAGCGATCCTTGGATTTGGACCGCGCCTCGGATTCCTCGCGCGCTTCGGTCAGGTAGTCGGCTACCTTGGGATTTTGGGTCCGGATTCTGTCCGCCGCCTCTTTCATCGACTGCTTCAGCCAGCCAACTTCGAACGCGAGTTCGGAAATGGTCCGCTGATAGCTTTTGAGGAGATCAGCCATTCTTCTCGCCCCCTCCAGAGACAGATGGGGTGGGGCGGCTTGCTTCGCGATCAACGCGGCATTGAACGACGTCGTCGTAGGTTATGCCGCCGTTTGCCTTGAACCACGCGTAGCTGCCGCGGCGCATCAGCCCGCGCTTTTCGAGCCACCAAACCATGGCCATGGGCTTCACGCCAAACAGATCGGCAATTGCGATTACGCGGCGGCGGCTGAACACCTTCTCGCCTTTGGCTATGGCGTCCGCCTTGTGGGCTGCAAATGCCGCGCGCGCGGCACCTTCGTCGGGAATATAGATGTTCACGACGCACCCCCCCTTCTCCGGTAGGGGTGCAACCCCGTCTTCGACGCTGAGCTTTGCGGTGCCGAGCAACGCCACGGCTTGCTGGTGGCGGATGCCGAAGTCGCGGATGATGTCGCCGTCGACGACGAAGTCGACAATGAGATCGGGATCCTCGTCGTCGGGCAGCCTAAAGGCGCTCTCGAGCTGATCGAACATCGCGGCGCTGACGCCGGCGACATTCGCGAACGTCGCGAACTCCGGATCGAGCGGGTTTTCCCAGCTGATCGCGCAGACGTGGATGCCGTCGCGGCAGGGTGCGTATTTTTCCGTCATCCCGAATTTCCCTCCCTCTTTTCAAGCTTTGCGCGCAGGTCGTGCAGCACGCGCAGCGCGATGAGCAACAACGCGATGAGCGCGATGTTGCAGGCGATGTAGATCCCGACCGTGAGGCGGGACGGGCAGTCCGAACCGGCGAGCCACTCCATCATGCGCGTTCTTTCTCTGCTGGGCGCTTCGGTTGCCCAGTGCCAACCGCGCCATGTTCACCGAAGCGCTTGTCGAGACGGGCGCGCCACTCGGCGAGCTCGTCGGTGTGGAGCGCGTCGCGGGGGCTCGCGTGGGCGGCATCGAACGCGGCGCGGATCGCGGCCGCGTTGGCGCGCACGGCCGCGGGCAGATGCTTGTCGAGCATCGCGTAGAGCTGTGCGGCATCCCACGTGGGCCCGCCGCGCTCGATCAGCGGCGGCGGGAGCTTCTTCTCGGCGACCAGGCGCCGCCAGTGAGCGGACAGCCACTCCGCCGAGCGACCGAGGCCGGCTGCGACTTCGGGGAGGGTGAGCGCTCTCATTGTCATGTTTTCGCTCCCGGCGCCGCAGGCGCCTCCGCGGGGGCGGCGGACTTCCGCCGGGCGCCTTTGGCGCCTGGCTGCGCCTGCACCATCGCCGTCTCGGTTGCGAATTGAACCGCCCAGGCCTTGGCCTCGGAGAGCTTCCAGAAGCTCTGCTCGGCAACAAGTTTGGGAAGCGCGGTCTTGGTCGGCTCTACGATGATCAGCCGCCACGTGTAGATGCCGCCGCGCTGGATCGTGCAACTGAAAGGGCCGATTGCCGCGCGGTGCGAGACGTCGCTTTTCCCGCAGCCGGGATGCCTGCGCCAGGGGGAGCGTTGTTTGGCCATCACGCCCTCCCTTGCGTTTCGGGCTGGCCTTCGAACCGGCGAAGCTGCTCTTTCAGCAGGACGACGATGTCGTCTCGGCTGGCGTTGGAGATGTAGTTGCAGCGGCCTTCGTGCTCGTTGAACGGAAAAACGAGGAGAACGAACCCGACGGTGCGCTGCTCGCGGCGCACCTTGCCGTTCAATCTGCGATCGACGATGCGGGCGATGTCGTTCATCACGCCGCGAAGGTGGGCCACGATCGGGCCGTCACCGATGGAGTGTGCCAAGGCTAAGCCCTCCCTGCGCAGTTGTTGGCGCGGGCGAGCGCGCGTTCTTCGTGCAGGGTGGCCGCCTTGATCAGAGACGCGGCGATGTCGCGGGCGACCTTGGGCGTCACCATGCCGGCGCAGAGCGGGCGGCCGAGGGGGTCGAAGAGCACGACGGCGATGTCATTGCACGTGCAGCCGGGGATGTGGCAGGCGGAGACGCCGACGGCGTCCGCGCGCGGCGCGCCCCGGAGATCGACGGTGAGAGGCTTTTCCATCATACCCCCCCCTCGAGCTTGGCGAGCTCGGCCTGCAGGTAGGCCTGCGCGTTCTTGCGTGCGCCGAAGGGGCGGGACGCGATCGGCATCGACGTGCCTTTGACGCGCACGAACGCGCGGTAGCGTTCGCGGTCGTGATCGGCCGACATGCGCTCGATCTCGAACGTGAAACGGCCGTGCGTAGCGCGCCAGCCCCAGTGGGGCACGACGTCGAAGCGCAGCAGCGGGATGACATTCTCTGGGCGCGCCTTCGGCACGACGTGGGCTTTCGGCGTGTCGTTCGCCGGCGTCGGAACGGGGACAATGCTCGCGGGTGCTGTGGTCATTTCGCGCGCTCCCTAGCGGACATAGATCTGATGATCGGGGCGCACGTGCATCGGTGCCTGATGCGCGGTGTAGAGGACGACGTTTCCGTCCTCGTCGAGGTTGCTGCGGACATCCCACAGCTCCCACTGGGTTCCGGTGGCCGGCTCGATGAGAAAGGCCTCGTCGTAGCCTTCCTCGTCTGAGCCGAGGCGATACTGGTCGGCGGTGATCGTGCGGAGCTTCATCGTGCACCTCGCGTTCTGGCGGAGATCATTCCGCGCCGGCCGCGATTGGGATGCCGGGAAGGTCAGGCCCGGGGGAACCGCGCGGCCGGCGCGAACGCCGCATGACGAAGCGAGGGAGAGGAGGAATTGGCCCGGAGCCTTGGGACGCTCGTGTTCACGTGCGCTCCGGGCCGTCGCACCCCCGCCTTCGTGCAGCGACAGGGGTAGGCTGATCATAAAGTTTGCGTCGGCGCAAATAAAAAATTGCGCACGCGCAATTTTATCGATGCATCCACGCGACAAGGTGCAGTGCGGCGAATGCGCCCAAAGCGCCCGCGAAAAGCATCAACCATGTCCAGAGGTCTCGCTGCCAAGTGTGCGGCGGCGCGAAGCGATATTTGATCCAGCGCACAAGCGCGCAGGGACCGAAGAGAAGGGCGATGAGCGCGAGCGCAAATAAGGGAGCGAGTGCGAGTTTTACGGCAGCTTCGAGCGCAGCGCTCACTCGCGAACCCAAAGCGATTTGATCGCGACGGCCATGATCTTCACATTCACGCCGTCGACGAGCTGCGGCTTCTGGTTCACGTCCGGATCCGCAGTGCGCGCAACGATATAGGGCGGATCGAAGAGACGCGGGATCGTCTCGGCCGTGCCGCGAACGTGATTGTAAATCTGCGCCTCCACGACATCTCCAGGCTGCGGCTCGACCGACATGTCGAACAGGGCCTGCGTGCCGGCCGGCCAGCCCGCCAATTCGAGCGCGCGCGAGTTGACCTCTTTGACGTACTGATCCGGAGACAGGGTCGCGCCGGCGAACACCGGAGTATCCAGATAAACGGTGGTGAGCTCCGGCTCCGAGAACCCGCCGGGGGAAAATTGCGCGTCCGCAAACGTCGGCGCCGGCCCGCCGTGCTTATCCACAATTTTTCGGATCGTGCGGCGCTCGAGGGAGCTCGGGTTCGTTTCGTCGAGCGCGCGCAGGATCGTCGACGGGGACAGCCCCGCCTCGCGCGCCAACGGTGTCGGCCTCTTCCCGGTTCGCTTCATTACGCCCAACAGCCACTCGCGAACGAGCTTCGCCTCGTTATCGACCGCGTTCACCAGCAAGCCTCGCCTCTCCCGCGCATTGAATTCGCTTCCGCGAATCAACTTTGCGGCGCTTTCGGCGAAGTGCAGTATGTTTCCGCGCGCTTGACAGTTTGCACAAATCGAACTTTAGATTGCGTCCATGCAATTAATTCGTCGCATAGATGCAATCGAAACGCGAGCCTCCAAGCTCAGCCTGAGCCTGTGCGAGGTGTGCCGGGGGGCGGGCGAGCAGTACAGCACGGTCTGGCGCTGGCGGAGGCCGGGAGCCAACCCCCAGCATAATACCGTCGAGCGCGTGCTCTCCGCGCTCGAGCGGCATCTCGACAAACAGGAGCGGCATCTGCGCCGGGCTCTCGCCCGCCGCGAGCGCCTGTCTGCGTGAGTTTTTGTTCCGCGTTTTGGCGGCGTTTCGGATGCCCACGTCTTGGCGGAGCCAAGCTCCGCTTGGACGCATCCGCGCCAAGGTTCCCGCGGTTTGTTGCGTCCCCTGAGTTCTCTTTTTTCGGCGCGCTTCAGTTGCCCACGGCTCGCAAGAGCTCGCCGCAACCGCGCGCAAACCGAGGGACTGCACACATGCCATCCGCCTTTCAGCGCCTCGCCGCGCGCGCCGACCGGCTCGCAAGCCGGGCCGCCTTTCTTGCCGCCGCTGCCATCGCCGCCGAACGCGCCGGCCTTGCCGTCGCCGATGTCGTGCGTCCGCCGACGCCGGCCGAGCAGGCCGCCGTCGCGCTCTCGGCGCGCGGGCTTGCGCCGCCTGATGCGGCCCGCGCCGCCACCGCACGGCAGGAAGCGCTCTATCTCGCGGCGACCGTGTGCGGGCGATCGAACAAGTCACTGGCGCGCGCCTCCGGGCTCGATCCCCGCGCCGTGCGCAAGGCGCTCGCGAAGGTGGAAGAGCGGCGCGAGGACGCGGCCTTCGACCGCGCGCTCGACGAGGTGGAAATCCAGCTCCGGCCGGCGGCCGAGCTCGAGCTCATGGGAGCGTGACGATGGCGGTGGGCGGCAACCTGGTCGACGAGTTCAAGGCGCGGCCGGTGATCATCTCCGCATTCGCGGCGTTCTGGGCGTGCGAAGCGGCGATGAACTTCGCCTACGGCTGGAACCGCGCCGGCTTCGGCCTGGCGTGCGTGCTGCTCGCCTTCGCCGTCGTCGCCGCCTGGCTGCCGATCAAGATCAAGGATCTGTGGCGCGGACAGCGGGACGCCCGTCTCGGCGCGCTGATCTGTGCCGGTCCGGCCGCCGCGCTCGCGGCCTGTGTGATCGTGAGCCAGGTGGCCTGCTGGGCGACGCTCGGCACCATGCTCGCCGACCGCGGCGCACGGCGCGAGGTGGCGGCGACGAGCTCGTCGCTCGCCGGCGAGACGCTAGCCCGGCTCCGCGCGCAGCGGGCGGCGCTCGAGCTGCCGACGAAAGCCAAGGGCGCGCTCGAGCACGAGCTCAATCTCGAGCTCAGGAAGACAAGCCGCCAGTTCCCTGACGGCGACGGGCCGCAGGCGCGCAAGCTGAAGGCCGAGATCGCGACGTGGGACGACGCGGCACGCCTCGACGGGGAGATCCAGGACGCCATGGGCAAGCTCGAAACCGGCCCCGCCGTCGCCGGCGGGGCGCCCGACGTGATGGTGCTGCAGAAGCTGTTCGGCGGGAGCCCGCGCGACATCACGTTCTGGTTCACGGTGGCGCTCGCGAGCTTCATCGGATTTTTCGCCAACTTCGGCTTCGCGCTGGCGGGGGTGGGAAACAGCTCTTTGAGTGGCGCTTCAGGCGCCCGCTCCGCGCCCGCGCCGTTTGAGACATACGACTGGGGGCCGAAGCGGCTTGGCGCTGGCGGCGCGCAGCAGCTGCACGACGAGCTCGTCGCTCTCTATGGTGGCCCTTCGGATGCCCACGGCTCCGCCGCATCCGGGCCGACGCAACCGCATCGTGGCGATGCTTCGGACGCGGAGACGGATCGGCTCGTCGCCGCGCTCACGGCCGCGCTCAACCGCGGGCAGCATCCGCGCACGCCGCCGGCGCCGCATGAGATCGAGCCGCGGCCGCCGCTGACGGGCGAGCCGCCGCCGTCCGTGTTCGATCCGTTCGCGCGGACGCCGTCTGGAAACGTGCACGGTGCGCCGATCAACATTCATGTCGGGCTGCCGGGCAGCACGCCCGAGCGGGCAACGCCGACGCCGCGCGCGGATGCGTCTCTTTCTGGCCCTTCGGATGGCTCTCCTAGCGGTGCTTCAGCTGCCCACCCGCAGCCGCACCAGGCGCAACCGCGCCAGGCCGAGATCCTGCCGCCGCTGCTGACCGGGCCGCCGGTCGATCGCGCGCAGTCGAACCGCCGTCTCGACCAGCTCCTGACCTTCAAGGCCGCGCGCCTCGAGGCGGTGCCGGGCGCGCTGGTGCCGGCCGACGATATGTACGCGTGTTACGCCGCGTGGGCCGGCCAGCGGCGCATGAGCGCGGCCGCGTTCCACGCGCTGCTCTCCGAACTCGCCGACGTGCCGCAGACCGCCATCGGCGAGCACCTGCACTACTACGATTTCGCTATCCGGACCACCGCGCCTCGCGCGGTGGCCGGATAGCTTTTTTGTTTGGCCCTTCGGATGCCCACTGCGCATCCGGGCCCGTACACGAGACAGCAACGGGGGACGAAGATGGACGAAAAAATCGGTGCCGATGCCGTTGCCGACGAGCTGCTGCGCGAACGCAAGAGGCAAGTCGTCGTCGAAGGAAATTCGCGCGCGGGAGATGACGGCTACGTGCGCGGTGAGCTTGTCAAAGCGGGGATCTGCTACCTCACGAATGCGCTCGTCTGGGTGCAGATGCTGCACGACGGCATGTCGAAAGACGTACTCAATCGCAAGAGCGAAACTGCCGGCCCTCCGAGCCTGTGGCCATGGGCGCACAAATGGTGGAAGCCGAAGGGCCCACGCGAAAACCTAGTGCGCGCCGGCGCGCTGATCATTGCTGAGATCGAGCGTCTCGATCGCGCGGCCGCCGCGGAAGCCGCCGACCAGCTCGCGGAGGCCGAATAATGGCGCGGACACTCGACGCTGAGGTCGTGAAGAAGACGCTCGCCGAGCTCGGCATCGGCTGGACGCATTACACGATCGAAAACCGCGGCAAGCGGCTGTCGTTCGTCAATAAACGCGGCGAGCATCGCCTCGTCCCGCTCGAGATGGGCCCGGGCGAAACCGACGAGCACGTGATCGCGCGGATCGACAAGGCCTGCGCGGCACCCATTCCCGAATTCTTGGACATTTGACCAGGGGCCCCGGGCCCGGATGCGAAGTGGGCATCCGAAGGGCCTGGGGAGAAACAATGGCCTTCAAGCATGCCGCGCACGTCGACGGGCCGGAGGCCGGCAAATACGAGGTGGCCGGCATGATCCTGCGCGAGACGGCAAAGGGCGTGCTGTTCAACGACGGCGCCGGCCACGAAGCCTGGCTGCCGCGCAAATCGATCCACATCAGCCCGCTCGACCGCCAGGGGCGCGCCGTTGTGTTCATGCCGGAATGGCTGGCGAAAAAGGAGAAGTTCGTATGACGCAGATGCAGACGCAGATGGCACCAGGCGCGGATGCTCAAATGGGCGCGAGCGAGGTGGATACAGGCTCGGCGCCGCCGGCCGATCCGATGCTGCAGTTTTTCGAGTTCGCGCATTTGCCGCCGCATCTCGCCTCGATCTCGGGATCGTTCGCGCAGCTCGCGTATGAGATCTGCGCGATCCTGCCTCGCAATCCGGAGCGCACCGTGGCGCTCCGAAAGCTGCTCGAGGCGAAGGACTGCGCGGTGCGAGCGCGGCTCTACAAGGCCCCCGACCCCACCGATCCGAATACGCACCCGCCGCGAGCGGCGTGACTGTGACGTCGCCGCGAGGCGAAGCGTAAACGGGGCCGGCGGCGCGCTGCCGGCCTCACTCCACAACGGAACGGGGGTTCTCATGCTCAACTTTCTATTTTTCGCCTCCTTGGTCGGGCTCCTTGGCGGTGTGGCGTGCATTTTTGTCGGGATGGCCAGCGACAGCGCAAAGCTTGTTGTTTCCTCCGCCGTGGTGGCTGCCGTCAGCGCCGTACTGCTTTTCGGAGTGGGGATGGTGTCGTCATACCGGGGCGAGCGCCAGTTCATGGCGGAATGCCTGCAAGAGCGGAAACAGTACGAATGCGTCGCTATCTGGCGCGAGGTGAACCGCACGACAGCTATCACTCCGATGCCGATCGTCATTCCCGTTCGGTAGTACGCAAACCCGCAGCGCCGCAGGCGCTCCGGAGCAAGGCGACCCGCGGCAAGTGCCGCGCCCCAGCGGAGGCCGATAGGCCGTGAGCGCGAAAAACAACAGCGAAAACATAAAAGCACTCTTGTGCCAGGACATGCCCGGCCTGGTGCGCGCGCTCAAGCTCGAGGGGCGGCGCTCGGGCACTTACTGGCTGTGCCGTTCCCGCGCGCACGACACCAAGATCGGCGGCATGTGGGTGACGCTCACGGGCGGCATGGCGGGCATTTGGGTGGATGCGGCGTGCGGCGAGAGCGGCGACCCGATCAGCCTGATCGGCTACGTCAAGTTCGGCTCGACAAAGGCCTATCGCGACGCGTTCGCGTGGGCGCGCGAGTTCCTCGGCCTCGGCACGATGACGCCGGAACAGCGTGAGCGCGCGAGCCGCGAAGCCGAAAAGCGCGCGGTGGCGGCGAGCGTGGAGGATGCGCAAAAGCTCAAAGCGGCGCGCAAGACGGCGAAGGCGATCTACCTGGACGCGATCAAGCCGGCCTTCCTCGGCAGCCCCGCGCATCGCTACCTCGCCTCGCGCGGGATCGATTTCGGCGTGCTCGGGCGCGTGCCCGGGTGCCTCGGCTGGCTGCCGGAGCGGCGCCACACGGATACGAACACACGCTGGCCGGTGCTCCTCGCGTGCTTCACCGACGACGCCGGCGACGTCGCCGCGCTGCACTTCACGTTTCTCGCGCTCGACGGCTCGGGCAAGGCGCCGCTGCCGCCGGTGCTGAATTCGAAGGGTGAGCTCGAGGACGCGAACGAACGCAACATCTGGCCCGGCTTCAAGGGGGCCGCGATCCGGCTCTGGCGGGGCGCGAGCAACCGCTCGATCGCGGACGCGAACGCGTGGGCGGAAAAGCACGGCGAGATGGAAACGCTGGTGCTCTGCGAAGGCGTGGAGGACGGGCTTTCGAGCGTGATGTCGGCGCCGGATCTTCGCACGTGGGCCGTCGGCTCGCTCGCCAATCTCGGCAACATCAAACTGCCGCCGTGCGTCGACCAGGTGATGGTCTGGCGCGACAACGATTGGTCGAAGCCGCAGGCGGCGGCGCAGTTCAAACGCGGCGTCGCGGCCCTGCAGGCGCAGGGCGCGCGCGTCTCGATCGTCAAGAGCGCGATCGGGAAGGATGCCAATGACGCTCTTCGCTCTGGCGCTTCGGATGCCCACGGCTTCGCTCCGCTCGCCGCATCCGCGCCCGTACACCAGGACAGCTAGCGATGGAAAAAGGGGACACTTGCATGAAGAACAAGCTCAGCGATCTCAACAATCATTTGTTCGCGCAGATCGAACGCCTGGGAGACGAAAACCTCACACCAGAGCAGATCGAGAGCGAAGTGAAGCGCACGGAAGCCATCGTCTCGGTGAGCGCGCAGATCGTGCAGAATGCCGATCTAGGGCTCAAGGCGGCGAAACTGGTGGCCGATCACGGCGAATACATCGCCCGACACCTCCCGATGATCGAGCGGAGGCCATCGGAATGAAGGGGCGCCGCATCACCTATAGTGCCGAAGAGCTTTCGTGGATCGAGGCGCGTGCACAGCGCGATCGGCGAGAGACGCATGCCGCTTTCGTCGCGGCGTTCGGACGGCAGGATCTCACGTTGCAGAACTTCAACGCGCTCTGTAAGCGCAAGGGCTGGCTGACAGGACGCACCGGCCGGTACGAGCCGGGCCACGCGCCGGCGAACAAGGGGAAAACGTGCGCGCCGGGCACCGGCGGCCGGCATCCGAATGCGCGCCGCACGCAGTTCCGGAAGGGGCAGCTGCCGCACAACACCAAGTATCTTGGGCACGAACGCGTCTCCAAGGACGGCTATGTCGAGATCAGCGTCGACCAGGTCAATCCGCATACGGGTTTCGAGCGGCGATACGTTCTGAAGCACCGCCACCTGTGGGAAAAGCAGAACGGGCCGCTCCCCGCCGGCATGTGCCTCAAGTGCGTCGACGGCAACCGGCTGAACACGGACCCGTCCAACTGGACCGCGATCCCACGCGCAATGATCCCACATCTCGGCGGCCGCTACGGGCTCGATTACGACGCGGCCGAGGCGGAGCTAAAGCCCACGATCATGGCGCTCGCAAGGCTCAAGACCGCCGCAAACGAGAAGCGGCGGCGCCAGCCGCAACAGCCAATCGATGGAGGGTGAAGATGAAGCTCAAGGATTACGGCCGCGTGGGTGGGTTGCAGGCAGAGCTGCACCAAATCGATGCCCTCATCGCAAGGTTGCGCGACGCGCACGGCCTGAGCGTTGGCACCGTTCGAACTCGATCGGACATTGCCGACACGTTGCTGTGGGGCTTTCGGATCGGAGAGCAGGAGCGCGTCTTCGAAGCATTGAAGCGGGTCGTGAACGACGAAATGAGCGCGCGGCGCGCTGGCGTCATCGCCGAGCTGGCAGAGCTGGGCGTGACCGTCGATCCGGGGCCCGCGCCGACCGGCGAGAATTCGCCGCCGGGAGACCCCTCTTGATTTCGCGCGCGATCACGGCAGCGCATGCGAGGCAAGAGCGATGACGAGGACCGACAAGCCCGCACTCGACATGTCGACCTGCAGCGACCGCCTCGAGCTCGCAACGCAGCTCTATGAGCGGTTCTGCGCCGACCTGGTCGAACGATCCGACATGGCGCGCGTGCGCTTGATTTCGGGCATTCAGATCGCGCTGCGCGATGCGAGCGAAGGGCGCGCAACGCCGTCGCCGAAGCGGAAGGACATGTCGACATGAACCGCAACGAAGCCGTCGTCGTCGCGGCGGCCGCGGCTGAAGCCGCGTTTCGCAATGTTGGCCGCGGCCGGCGCGGTTGGTATTGGCGGCTCAGCGCTGGCCTCGCGATCGAGGACCTCGCTCGTTTTGTGGAGCGACATCCCGGAGCCTCGAGCGAGGATTTGTTTCACTTCGCGAGCGGCGGCGCGGCATTCGACCCGACATGGGATGGCGACGTTGCAGTCGCCGTCGCGGTGGAGACGTTCGACGCCACACTTCGAAAAATGTTGTCGCGCGTCGAGCGCGACGCCGCATGTCCTTCCTCCGCCTCCGGAGACTGAAGGACCTAGATACGTGGCTACAGGGGGGCAGGCGGAGCAAGAAAGGAAACTTGAGTGGGGGCTCAATCAGACAAGAAACCGACGCCCAACGTGGCGGCGGTGCGCTCGGCGATCGACAACGCCGAGCCGATGCCGGAGCTGTTCCGCGACGACCCGGAGCCGGGCCAGCCGCGCAACGGCATGCTGCCGGGCAAGTGGGAGCCGGATGCGCTCGGCCTGCCGCCCGATTGCCCGGTGATCCCGCTCGGTTTCGACGGCGACGTGCTGTGGCTGCTCGACCCGCAGGGGCAGCTCTGCGCCTACACGGATCCGTTCGGCCAGGGCAAGACGGCGCTCTTGTTCAAAGGCCGGCTCGACTACCTCAAGTGGGCGTGGCCGAAACGCAAGAAGGTGGGCGAGAACGACGACGGTAGCCCGATCTTCAAAATCGACGGCTGGAAGAATGAGGATGTGCGCGACGCCATGATCCAGGCGTGCGCGCCGCTCGGGCCGTGGCATGCGCAGGAGCGCGTGCGCGGCCGCGGCACCTGGCGCGGGCCCGGCGGCGATCTCGTGATCCACTGCGGCCACAAGGTGGTGCTGCCGCGGCTGCCGGCGAAGCAACAGAACCAGCCGCCCGGCATGCTCGACGAGCTCGTCTATCCGGCGCGCCCCGCCATCCCCCGCCCCGACCCCGGACCCATCGACGAGAGACAAAATCCCGCAAAATTCCTGCGCCCGCTGCTCGAGAGATGGAACTGGGCGCGCGGGCGCGTCGATGCGCACCTGCTGATGGGGTGGATCGGCGCGGCCTATCTGGGCGCCGCGCTCGATCAGCGGCCGGTGATCTACATGGTGGGCGACAAGGGCGTCGGCAAATCGGAGATGCAGAAGCTCTTAAAAAAACTGTTCGGAAGCTGGCTGATCCACAGCGATGACACCACGGCGGCCGGCATCTATCAGCAGCTCGGTCAGGATTGCTTGCCCGTGGCGATCGACGAGTTCGAGGGCAAGGCGGACAGCCGCAAGGCGAAGGCCGTGCTCGAGCTCGCGCGCGCGGCCTATTCGGGCGGCAAGCTGGATCGTGGCGGCGACCGGCACCAGGGCGTGCAGTTTATGTTGCGCAGCGCGTTCCTGTTCTCGTCGATCAACACGCCGCCGCTCGAGCCGCAGGACCTCTCGCGGCTCGCGCTGCTCCGGCTGCAGAAGCTGCCGCCGGGGGCGAGGTATGAGCCACCCTCCGACGGCGCGCTCGAGATGATCGGGCGGCAGATCCTGCGCCGCGTGATCGACCAGTGGGAGCGGTTCCCTGCGACGCTCAAGGCGTACCGCGATCATCTGCAGGCGCACGGGATGGACGCGCGTGGCTGCGACACGTTCGGCACGCTCTTGGCCTGCGCCGACTTGATCGAGCACGACGGGTTCAAGGAAGAGAGCCTGATGGCGCCCGACGACGGAGACATGCGGCCGTGGGGCGAGCTGCTCGCGATCGCAAGCATGATCGAGTTCGAGGACGCGGCTGAGAATTGGCGCGGGTGCCTCGACTACATGCTCGGTGTGCCGGTGGAGGCCTGGCGCAACGGCACCAGGAAGACCGTGGGGCAGATGCTCGAGGCCGTGTGGGAGAAGGAGGACGGCTCGCACCACAGCGACATCGTGGCGCTCAGGCGCGAGCTGTCGGCCGCCGGGCTCGGCTTCGTCCGCAAGGGCGGGCGCGACGGCGACTGGCTGGCGGTGCCGAATCAGGACCCTGCGCTTCGGCGCCTGTTCGACGGCACCAAGTGGCAGGGCGAGCCGGGGGCCAGCATGTGGGCCGGCGCGCTGCGGCAGGCGCCGCGGGGCGACGTGTATGAGGTCGATCAGACGCGCATCAACGGGCGTAAGGCCAAGTGCACGCTCATCAAATTGAGCGCGCTCTACGGCCCCGGCGGGATGATGACGGACGACGAACCGCCAGATCCCCGACCCGCGTCTTCCATGGGTCCCCCCTCCCTCCCCGACCCTTAAGCTCGTGAGAAAGTTTCGCGCGGAATTTTTGCGCGGGTGGAACGGGTCGGGGGTAGGCGTTCCGGGGACCGTTCCACAGGCAAGTGGCTGAAAACAATAGGACATCATTGAAAATGGAACGGTGGAACGGTGGAACCGCGAAATAGCCTCATACGCGCGCGTGCGCGCGGATAAGAACCGCGCGCGTGCATGCATACGAGAGAACGCACCGTTCCACCGTTCCATCGTTCCAAAAAGAGAGATTAGTGAGTTCTGTCAGTGTGTTGAGAGTGGAACGGCAGGCGGAACGGTGAAGTCGGCACCGTTCCAGGCGTTCCAGGGCCAATAAAATATTGGGGTGATATTCGGCATGGCCGGGTCGGGCGGCGAAAACGGGATGGCGACGGCGGTCGAGTTGCTCGGCGGCTTCGGCGATCTCGGGCTGGGCGGAGGCGAGGAGCAGATCGACGCGTTCGCGGACGCGGACGATGCGCCGCTGCCGATGCCCGACGCGCCGAGGACCGGGCGCGCGGGCCGGCCGAAGGGCGCGCGCAACCGGTCGACCGAGGAATGGCGGCGGCACATGCTGTCGCGTTATCGCTCGCCGCTGGTGTTCCTCGCCGAGATGTGGAGCCGGACGCCGGCGGAGCTTGCGCAGCAGCTCGGGCTCTACAAGTTCCACGAGGGCAAGCTGGTGACGGTGCGCGTGCGCAACCCGGACACGGGCGAGGAGCGTGACGAGCCGGTGCTGGCGACGGGCGAGGCGGCGGCGATGCAGCAGTCCGCTGCGATCGCGGCGTTGCCCTATCTGCATCAGAAGCTGCCGCAGGCGGTGGAGATCTCGACGCCGCCGAGGCGCGGCGTGTTCGTGTTCGGCGAGCTGCCGACGGGCGGCGGGCAGGACGACCAGGCGCTGCCGCTGCCACCGCTGCCGGCACATTCTGAAATCGTTAGAAATCAAGAGGTTAGCGAAGCGGAAGTCGTGCAGTCGGACGACGACCAGTCGGACGGCCTAGCTAACGCATTGAGCTACAAGGACGATCTCTCAAATGACGACTGATCTGAAATCAGGCGCCGCGCACCTGGTCGTGGGCCGCGCGAGGGGGGGTGCCTTCGATCACGCGCGCGCGCCGAGGGGGGGTGCCCCCGAAACGGCCCGCGGTGAAAAATCCTGGGGGGTGCGCCGCACCGTGAAGGCCGGCAAGGCCCCCTTCCCTTTTTTGGCGATCTCGCGCCGGTTGGCCCAGAAAAAAAATCGCGAAAACTTGCGCGGTCGGCCGGGGGTCGGGGGGAGGGTGTCGTGAGCGTCGACAAGCGAATTCGCAAACACGACTTCCGCAAATCCCTTACCTCAGATGAGGCGCGCGAGCTAGAGGCGATCGATGCGGAGACGCGAGTTCTCGACAAGCGACGTCGCGAGCTCACGTACAAACGCGGACTGATCGTGAACCGCGCGATCCACCGCGTGCGCTACGTGCCGGCGGGTGCGCGATGAGCTCCGTCGAGATGTTCCGGCAGTATAAGTCGCCGGGGCCGGTGGCGGCTGCGTATACGGCCGACCGGCACTCGAAAGTGAAGACGATCCGCGGGCCGGTGGGGTCGGGCAAGACGGTGGCGAGCATCTTCGACGGAATCGCGGCTTCGGCGTCCGTGATGCCGGTGTGCCGCGACGGCAAGATCCACTTCCGCGATGCCGTCGTCGGCAGCACGTACGGCCAGCTCGAGCGCAACCTCTATCCGTCCTGGCACCATTGGCTGCCGAAGGATCCCGACGATGACGCCTGGCTCGAGGGCGAATGGACTGGCGGCGGCGGTCGCTTCGCGATGCAGAAAATCAACTTCGACACGGTGCGCCAGGGACGCCGCGTCGAGGTTTGTTATGAGGCGATCTTCGCGGCGATCGGCGAGATCTCGCTCGAGCAGTTCGTGCGCGGTTTCGAGCCGTCGGCCTGGTATCTGTTTGAGGTCGACCAGCTGCCCGAGGGCGTGATCGAAGCGGCCGTCGGGCGCCTCGGCCGCTGGCCGAATGCCGACATGCTGCCGGCCGGCGAGGAGTGGAGCGGATACGTGCGCGCGGATCTCAACGCGCCCGACGTCGACAGCTGGTATTACCGGCTCGCAGAGGAGATCCGGCCGAAAGGCTTTTCCGCCTATGTGCAGCCATCAGGCCTCTCATCCAAAGCCGAGAACCTCCAGAACCTGCGCGTTAGGAACTACTATCAATCACTCGCCGAGCAGAACACGCATAAGCCGCGGTGGGTGCGCCGCTTCATCAAGAACGAGTACGGCCCGTCGCAGGACGGCGAGCCGGTCTATCCCGAATATTCCGACGAGCTCTTCTACGCCAACGAGGACCTCGTCCCGACGCCCGGCATCCCGCTCGAGCTCGGCGTCGACGCCGGCCTCGGCAACCCCGCCGCCGTGATCGGCCAGGCGATGCCGAACGGGCAGTTCCGCGTGCTGGCCGAGGTGGTTCCGGGACGTATGAGCGCCAAGCGCTTCGCGGCCGAGGTGCTGCGCGAAGTGGGCGAGCTCAATGAGCTCGCCGGTCGCGCGGGTGTCCGGATCCACGGCGAAACGCATGATCTCATTCGGCTGGCCTTCGGTTGGGGCGACCCGGCGGGCTTCAACGGCGCGGATAAGGAAGACGGCGAACTCGCCTGGATGGAACAGGCGATGGTCGCGCTCGGGATTGCAATCGACGAGGCGCCGTCGAACGCAATCGCTCTCCGGCTCGACGCGGTGCGCGACGAGCTCGTGGTCGAGGGCGCGATCCCGCGCCTCCTGATCTCGCGCCGCTGCAAGAAGCTGCGCAAGGGCTTCGCCTCGCACTACTGCTACCGCGTGGACAAATCGACCGGTCGCGCGGCGGCCGAAGCCAAGCCGCACAAGGGCGAATACTCCCACGTCCACGACGCCCTGCAATATTGGATGCTCGGCAAAAAAGGCCGTTACGGCGTGATCGCGCCGGAGAACGCCGGCGCCGGTCCCGGTGCCGAGCGGCGCGTGCCGAACGCGCGCGGCCAGGCCGACGGGTGCGTCGTCGTCAAATCCAGCATCCTCGCGGGGCAGTGATGCCCCTGATCGTCGACCGCGCGGAGCCATCCGACATCTGGCAATGGGCGTCCGCCTGGCGGGCGGCGCATGGGTCCCCCCTCCCCCGGCGGGTTTACAAATGCCTCATAGCGCAGGGGGCCGTCTCGGACGCCTACACGGTGCGAGAGACGGCGGGCGGCAGTCCGCTGGTGATCGCGGGCTGCTTCGATCTCGGGCCGGGTATTGCGGGCGAGATCTTCTTCCTTGCGCCGAACGGCGGCCTCGGCCGGCGGCTTGTGTGCGTTCATCGTCTTGCGTCCCGCTGGATTGCCGAGGCCGCCGTGATCCGGCCAGCCGGCCTTGTCGCGCGCGTGCACGCGGGGAACCGGAACGGTCAGCGTTTGGCGCGGTCGCTCGGCTTCGTGCGGGGCGCGCGATCGGTGGATGGTTTCGAGGAGTGGAGACGCAGTCATGAGCAAGGCCGTGAAGGCGGTGAAGAACATCTTCAATCCGAAGCTCCCCGACACGAGCGCGGCGCAGGCGACGCAGGCTGCAAATCAGGCGGCCCAGACGCAGGCGATCCAGGATCAGACTGAGCGCATCGCCGAGCAGGAGCGGAAAACCGCTGCGGCCGCCGAGGGCCAACGCCGCGCGCGCCGCTCGAACCGCGGCCTCCTCGCCTTCATCGACGACACGCTGTCGAGCACGTTCGGCTAATGGAAACCGTCGCCCTCAGCACGCTCGCGAAGGAACGCTCTCCGAAGGAGATGCGGGCGCATTGCGCACGCGCGTTTCTGAAGGCGCAGCCCTATCACCGCGAAGTCAACGCGATCAACCGCTACATGATGCCGTGGCGGCAATCGACCATCGAGCGCGCGCCCGAGGGCGGCGGCAAGACGGAAGGCGCGCCGCTCGCCGACGAGATCTTCGACGGCACCGCGCTCGCGGCGGCCGCCAACTACCCGGGCCAGATGATGGCCGACTGGTGGCCGCTGCATCAAGAGTTCCTGAAACTCGACAGCGGTCCGTTTGTGCCGGAAGGCACGGACCGCGAGATGCGCAAGCGCGATCTCGACGAGGTCACGAAGCGGATCCACGCCGTCTCGGCCGCACCGCAGCTCGCCGGCCTCGACATGTTTGCCGATCACTTCGCCGGCACGGGCGCAATGTTTCTCGAGAAGGGCGACGCGGACACGATCATCAACGCAGCCGCGCCGCCGATCGTCGAGCTCGCGATCGAGGACGGCCCGTGGGGCCAGCCGTGGCACATCTTCTGGAAGCGCAATTACCGGCTCGATCATCTGCCGGGGCTCTGGCCGAACGGCCAGGTCGGCAGCGATCTCGCCGAGGCGATCAAAAACAATCCCGCCGAGACCAAGGCCGTCGTCCAGTATGCGTATTTCGAGCTGGCCTCGAAGACGTGGCGGCAGGCGGTGTGGGTCGACGGCTTCAATCCGGACGCACCGCTGTTGCACGAGGCCGAGACGCGCACGTGCCCGTGGATGACGCCGCGCATGTTCAAGGTGCCTGGCGAGGGCTTCGGGCGCGGCATCGCGCACCTCGCACTCCCGTTCGCGCGCACCGCGAACCGCGGCCGCGAGCTCGCCCTTAAAGCGGCCGTGTTCGCGATCCTCGGTCTCTGGCTGCGCCGTAACGACAACGTGTTCAACCCGCGCACGGCGCTGATGGATCCGGGCGCGATGTGGCAGGTGGCCTCGACCGGCGGCGCGCTCGGGCCCTCTCTCGTTCGCCTGCCGGTCCCGCAGGACTTCGACATCTCGCACATCGTCATGGAAGACGAGCGCCAGCAGATGCGGCGCGTGATGCTCGACGACGAGCTCCCGAGCGAGCAGGACCCGGTGCGCTCGGCGACCGAGATCGCGGGGCGCCTGCGCCGCTACAGCCGCAACCGCGGCGGCACCGGCGCGCGGCTGTCGTGGGAGCTGATGACGCCCTACGCGCGGCGTGTCTGCGAGATCCTCGAAGATTTCGGGCTGATTCCGCGCGGCATCACGATCGACCAGATCGTAACGCTGTGCCTGGTGACGGCGCCGGCGGCGGCGGCCCAGAGCACCGATCGCGTCGAGCGCGCGGTGAACTGGATCCAGATGATCGTCATGCTGATGGGCCCGCAGGCCGCGCTGCTGGTCGCCAAGGTCGAGGAGCTGCTGCCCGAGATCGGACGCTGGATGGGGAACGACGAGCGCTTCATTCGCGGCAAGGAAGAGGTGAAAGAGCTGAAAGACATGCTGATGCAGATGGTCGCGCGACAGCAGGCCGCCGCCGCGCAACAGCAGCAGGAAGCGCCCCCGCCGGCGCAGCAATACGTGAACGGGGGTGCGATGTGATCGACGCCGAGAACTTCGTCTCGCAACTGTTCGCCGGCGGCTGGGATGCGATCGAGAACCCGGGCGCCAAGGCGCGCGACGCCAACAAGCGCGCGACCGACGAGCAGCGCGAAGCGTATCGCGCGAAATGCGCGGTGATCGCAAAGGCGCTCGGCGACGAGGACGGCCGCGCCGCGCTCGCGCTCCTTGTCGAGATGACGCTGATGCGCCCGCCTTCCGATGAGGAAACGGCCGCGCGCACGATGGAGGCGTACGCGATCGCCAAGGCCGTGCGCGAGGGCCAGTCCAACATCGTGTTCACGATTTTCGAAATGTTGCGCGTGGCGAGCGGGGCCGACCTGCCAACTGGGGACAAGACATGAGGACGACATTCTTCGATCTGCTATCGACGTTTTTTCGCGCACCTGACGACGGCGGTGCGGGCGGTTCCGATGCTGGCGCCGATGCCAATGCACAACCGGCTTCGCTGGTCGACCGTGCGGCCGCGGCCGCCGCGGCGGACGGCGCCGCAGCTGCGGCCGCCGGCGGCGGTGGCGATGCGCCCTACTTTCCGGAAAACCTGCCGGACGCGCTCAAGGGCCAGACGAACCAGGAAACGATCGACAAGCTGTTCCAGGACATCGCCGGCCGGCCAGCGCCGCCGGAGACGCCCGACGGCTACTCCTTCGCGTTTTCCGAGGATTTCACCAAGCGGTTCGGCGAGCTCAACGGCGACGACGACGGCAAGGTGATGGGTGTGGTGCGCGCCACCGCGCACGCGCTTGGGATGAGCGATCAGCAAGCGACGGGGTTCGTCGAGAAGATCTATTCGGGTCTCGACGAGGCCGGCCTGCTCGACGTCGCGCCCGATCCCGATGGGGAACTCGAAAAGCTCATGCCGCAAGCGGGCGACCCGGTCTCGCGGCAAACGGCGGCCTTCAAGCGCATTAACGAAGCGAACGCCTGGGTGAAGAGCCTGGAAGCGAAGGGCCTCGAGAAGGCGGGCGGCGTGATGTTGTCGGCGCTGCTCGAAAGCGCCGAGGGCGTGAAGACGATCGAGTTCCTGCAGAAGACGTTCGCGCAACCGGGACTGCAGAACGGCGGGCAGCCGGGCGGTGTGCAGCCGTTGACGGATCACGAGCGCAGCATGCGCGCGCTCTATCCGAGCATGTTCAAGAGCTAGTCGGCCCTGGGGGACGGAGTGCGTGCGCGTCGTGTCCGCCGGTGCGGATCCACCTGAAAGGAGACAATAGAATGCCCACACTGGCAACCACCAACCCGACGCTCGCCGAAGTCGCGAAGCGCCTCGATCCTGACGGAAGCATTGCGCCTATCGTTGAGATCCTCAACCAGACGAACGAGATTCTGGACTACCTCCCCTTCTTCGAGGGCAACCTGCCGACCGGGCATCGCACCACGATCCGGACGGGTCTGCCCCAGCCGACCTGGCGCAAGCTCTACGGAGGCGTACAGCCCAGCAGATCCAAGACCGCTCAGGTTACGGACAACACCGGCATGCTTGAAGACTATGGCGAGGTCGACTGTGCGCTGGCGGATCTCAACGGCAACACCGCCGCGTTCCGCCTTTCCGAAGATCGCGCCCACATCGAGGGGATCGGCCAGGAGTTCGTGAAGACCCTGTTTTATGGCAACGAGGGTTCGATGCCGGAGGCCTTCACGGGCCTCAGTCCGCGGTTCAACAACCGCAACAAGTCGATCGCAGCCAATGGCGAGCATGTCCTCAATGGTGGCGGCGCGAGCACGGACAATACGTCGGTCTGGTTGTGTGTCTTCGCTGAGCATACTGGTCATGGCATTTTTCCGAAGGGCTCTAAGGCCGGCTTGAGTGCGCAAGACAAAGGGCAGGTCACGATCGAAAACGCCGATGGAAATGGCGGCCGCATGGAGGCTTACCGCACCCACTACAAGTGGGTGCCGGGTATCACCATTCGCGACTGGCGCTATTTCGTGCGCATCGGCAACATCTCCGTAGGCGCACTCACAAAAGATGCCTCGGCGGGGGCCGATCTCGTCGACCTGATGACGCAGGCGCTGGAGCTCGTGCCCAATCTGACCTCCGGTAGGGCTGTATTCTGCGGGAACCGCACCATCCGCAGCTACCTGCGCCGCCAGATCAAGAACCATAAGAACATGAACCTGACGCTGGAGACGGTGGCAGGCAAGAAGGTGGTGCACTTCGACGGCGTGCCGTTCGCGCGTTGCGACGGGCTCATCAACGCCGAGGCGGTGGTACCGAACAGCTAACACCCGAATGGGGCGGCGCGGGGCCCGCGCCACCTTCCGGTGCAACTCAATCAACGGAGCATTCCGATGTATATCGACAAGCGCCTCGAGCTCTCGGCCCGGCAGGCCATTTCTGGCACCGATCCCGTTCCGACTACAAACACGATTGACGTCGGTCTCAACCGAAACATCGGTCCTGGCGAAACCATGTATGCGGTCATCGTCGTGCGCACGGGCCTCACCGGCACGTCGAGCCCGACAGCCAAGGTGACGCTGCAAACGGACGACAGCGACAGCTTCGGATCGCCGGCCGCAATCGCGGAGCTGCCGGCACAGGCGGCATCCGCGTTCGTCGCCGGAGCGATGTTCGTCATCCCGCTTCCCTTCAAGAACGAGCAGTTCATTCGCGGCCTCGTGACGCTGACCGGAACAACGCCGGCAACCGAGGTCGACATCTTCCTCACCAACCAGCACCCGACGCACTGGAAGGCGTTGCCGGACGGGCTCTGATCTGTGCGGGCGGTTTGACCAACGACACTCTAGGAGAGACCGATGGCAGAGAAGGACAACGACTTCGTCGAATACCGGGTGCTCAAGCCGGTGTTCGTCAATGACACCTACGTCGACCCCGCCGTGCCGCATCCGCTTGGAGGGAAGCGGCGGAAAGATGGGCACGTCTATGTAATGGCGCCGCGCGGCCTTGAGACGAAGGGAACACTCGAGCTCACGCGCGTGGGAAAGGCGGAAACGCCTGCTCCCAGCCCGCAAGGCGGCGGCACGAGCAATCCCGCGGGCTCCAGCCCGCAAGGCGGCGATAGCTCGGGCGGCACGACCGGCAAGTAGGAATAGCGGCCGGGCGCGCCTCCCAACGTAACACCCGCCGCTAGAGCGGCGCCGGCGGAGTGTCCCCCGCCGCCGGCGCCGCGAACTCAACGGACAGCTCATGGCCCTCACGCGGATCGACATCATCGACGCGGCCTTGCTCCGGATCGGATCGGAGCCGATCCACGACGATGGCGCGGCGGGCGGAGAAGCCCTGCTCGCGATCTATCAGTCCGTCACCGGCTATTGCCTGTCGGCCTATCCTTGGACGTGGAACCGCGTGGTACGTCGCCTGGTGCGCCTCTCGGATCCTCCTGTCGCCTTTTACGCGCACCAGTTCGACGAGCCGGACGACATGCTCGGCGCGCCGCGTGCGGCGTATGCCAGTGCCGGATGTCATCAGCCGCTCTCTCGATGGGAACGCCTCGGTGGCAAGATCCTGGCCGACGTGCCCGATCTCTGGATCGAGATGGACAAGCGCTCCGAGCCGACCGCCTGGCCCGCGTATTTCGCGGAGCTCGTGCAGGTGGCCATCATGGCGGAGTTCGCGCTCTCGATCCGCGAGGACCGCGCGCTCTATGACCGGCTCCACGCGCAGGTGTTCGGTACGCCCTCCGAGATGCGCCAGGGCGGCATGATGGGCGTCGCCATGAATGCGGACGCGCAGTCGAAACCGTCCGAAGCGCTCGACATGAGCCGTGGCAGCAACCCGCTTCTCGCCGCGAGGTCCGGCGGATGAAGCGGGCCTCGATCATCAACAGCCTGACGAAGGGTGTGCTCGACGAGGCGCTCTCGGAACGTATCGACCTCGTGCACTACTATTCGGGGTGCCGGGTGGCGCTCAACTGCGGGATCCGCCCGCAGGGCCCGGGCGGCCGCCGCCCGGGCACGGTGCTGGCGGACGGCATGGACATCATCGCGGCCGGCCTCAAGCGCCGCCTGCGCCGGCGCCTGGTGCCGATCGCGCTCTCTTCGGGCATGGTCACGGCCGCGAACGGCGGCACGGCGGCAAACCTCGTCAGCCAGACGCTTTCGGCAACCTTCGTCTCGAACTCCGTCTCCGGATCGCCGTTCGTGCTCGCCGAGATCGACCTCGGCACCGCGCGCGCGATCGCGGCCGTCGACATCGACGACTTCTCATGCGCCACGGGCGGCGCCAACGCGGCGCTCGCGGTCGAGTATTCCGACGGCGTGGACTGGTTCGCCTTCGACGGCCGCCGCGCGATCCGCACCGCTGCAGCCGGAGCGCGCCGCCGGCGCTTCTCCACGCCGCCGGGCGGACCGGGCGGCGTGCCCGTCTCGACGCGGTATCTCAGGATCGTGCTCTACGGCGCGGCCGGCACCGGCGCGTTCACGATCGGCCGCGTTCGCGCCTGGGCGGAAAAGCGGCAGATCTCGCCCGACCGCCTGCTGATGTTCGCGCGCGGGGAGGACACGAAATTCGAGCTGGTGCTGACGGACCGGAACATCGACGTGTTCCAGAACCATCGCTGGGTGGCGGCCATCCCGGTGGCGATCGACGCGGCGCAAGTGCGGCGCATCACGCGCGCGCAATCGCTCGATACGCTGGTGCTTTACAATGAGGACGTGCGCACGCCCGTGATCACGCGGCAGGGTGCCTCCGACGAGTGGAACATGGCGCCGGCGACGTTCGTCAATCAGCCGAGCCTCTCCCCCGCCACCGCGTTTGCAGGCGATACCGACGAATTGCAGCGCCTGGCGCTGCCCGGCATCGTGAGCGGGCAAAGCTTCGTGCTGTGGTGCGGAGACGAGGTGACGGCGCCCGTCACATTCTCCGGCACAGGCAGCCTTGCGGCCGCGATCGCGGCCGCTCTCGATACGCTGCCGAGCCTCGCCGCAGCGCCAGCGGTGACGTTGATCGACGCGACCAGCCGCACGGTCGAGATCCTGTTTTCCGGCTCCCTCGGCGCGCGGCGCTGGCCGCCGGTCTATGCCACGATCCTCGACGACGACGTGCTCGAGCCGACGACACACATCGTGCGCCGCGGCATCGACGGTGACGGACAGTTCGCCTCCGAGCAGACGGGATGGCCCAGGTGCGGGCTATTTCACCATTCGCGCCATATCCTCGGCGGCTTTCGCTCGGCACCGCAAACGATCGTGGCGTCGCGCGCGGGCGATCCTTTCGATTTGGAGACCACCGCGGATCCGATTACGGCCGACCTTGCCTATTACGACACGCTCGACACCGACCAGAACGAGACCATCTATCAGCTCGTCGTCGGCAAGCACGTCCAGGCCTTTACGGAGACCGGCGCCTGGTTCATGGAGGCCCGCGTGTTCGATGCGACGCAGCCGAGAAACTGGCGGCTCGCCTCGCGCCCCGGCATCGATCCCGCCGTGCCTGTGCGCTTCCTCGACGACGCGACCCATTTCATGCAGTCCGGAAAGAAGCGGCCGGATGACGCGGCGCGGCCGGCGCGCGTCATGCGCGAGCTCGTTCTCGTCTCTCAAGTGGAGGCGCAATACGTCGCCGAGCCCAAGAACGTCCTGGCTCCGAAGCTGATCTCGGCGGCGATCGACTTCGACGTGCTCGAGCCGCGCGACCCCGAGGACCCGGCGCAGGGCTATGTCGTCAACAGCGACGGCACGCTCGCGCATCTGGCGACGCAGCGTGCGCAGGAGGTGGTTGCCTTCCTGCCGTGGACGACGCCGGGCGCCTGGCGCTCGGTGGGCGTCGACGTCGACGGCAACGTGTGGTGCACGGTGCTGCGGGAGAGCGACGACGGGCCGGATCTCTTTCTCGAGCGCTTCGATGCGGATGAATTTCTCGATGGCGTAACGCGGCACGTGTTCGAGGTGCCGACGGCCACGATCACCGGCCTCGATCATCACGAGGGCTGCGAGGTGTGGGCCGTCGCCGACGGCGATCTGTGGGGGCCGCTCGCGGTGGTGGACGGGCAGATCGTGATCGAGGTGCCGGCGCTCGAGGTGTCCGTCGGGCGGGCGAGCCCTTGGGAGCTCGAGCCGATGCCGCTGCGCGAGAAGTTGACCGAGACGCAGCCGTTCCGCCCGCCGGGGCGGATCTATGAGCTCGGGATCACGTGCATCGACACCGGGCTGCTGGAAGTCTCCGTGAACGGAGGGCCGTTCCGCGAGGTGCCGATGACCTATCTCGGCGTGAAGCAGCACGACGCGAGCCCGTTCCAATCGGGCGGCGAGATGGATCTCCCGCTGATGCAGCGGCTCTTCTCCGGGACGGTGATCGTCGACAAGCTGCGCGGCTGGTCGAAGCATCCGCGGTGGACGTTGCGGCAGACCAAGCCCGCACCTGTCGAGATTGTCGCCGTTCGATCCGAAGTTGCTTTCAAGGGGTGACGTCATGGAGCTGGCTGTCGGCGCGTTTTCCATGCTGTTCGGGGGTGGCGCGGCCGCGGCGACCTCGGCCGCGGGCTGGGCCGCCGGCACGACGGTGGCGGCCGCCGGCGGGGCCGCGGTGCCGCTCGTCGCATCGAGCACGCTCGGCACGCTCGGAGCGGCCGCGCTGACGCTCGGCTCGACGGCGCTCACCGTGCTGCAGGGCGCGAGCACCTACGCGTCCATGAAGGCGCAGATGGCGGCAGGCCATGCAGCGAATTCCGAGGCGCACATCCAGGCCGGCCAGGCCGAGCTGCAGGCGCGTGAGCACGCGCTCCGGATCCAGCGCGAGGAGCTCGAAAAGATCGGATCGGCGCGGGTCGCGTTCGCGGCCTCGGGCGTGAACCTCGGATCCGCGGCGCAGGTCGAAAACCAGCTTTCGCGCGATGCGGATTTCGAACGCAGCCTCACACGCTCGTCGGGGACGATCCAGGCGAGCCAGATCCGCCTGCGCGGCCAGAATAGCCTGAGGGCGGCGGCCGCAAAAGCGGCCGGCACCGCGGCCGACTTCGGCATCGATCTCGTGCGGAGGGGCTAGCTATGCGCTCACGGCTGCTGTTCCTCGCTCATCGCTCGGGCAGCCTCCGCGGGGGCGGCCCTAGGGCCGGCGCGCCTTGCGCGCTGGCTCCCGCCCCCAAGGCGCCAAGGGCGCCCGGCGCGAGCGCCGGTGCTCAGCTTGCGAGCGCTCTGCGGCCGGGCGTGCCATCTCTACGCATGTCGGGGAGATAACAATGGCCGCGAATAGGCAGGGCGGCCAGGTCCGCGTCTCCACGAGCATCGACCAGCGCGGCCGCGTGGCCGAGGTGCCGTCGTCGGGCGCCGCGGAGGCGCATGCGCAGGTTGCGACCGAATTCGGCAAGATCGGCGCCCGCGTCGGCGCGCTGGCCGATCACGCCGCGGCGGTGGAAGGAGAACGCGCCGGAAAGCTCGCGGGGCTCGATCCGGAGTTCCGCCCGACGCGCTCGATGACGATCCGCGGCGAGGCCTTCGACCGGCACGGCCTGCAAGTGGCAGAAACGCGCCTGCGCCAGGATATGCTCGCCGATCTCGACGGGGTGTTTCAGCAGCATCAGAACGACCCCGCCGGCCTGCAGGCGGCGCTGGCGGAGAAGCGTCGGGGGTGGCTTTCGGAAGCGTTGCCGGAGCTGCGGCCGGCGCTGACGACAACGTTCGACGGCGCGGCGCTGACCTATTCGCGCCAGGCGCAGCGGCAGTACCTGGCGCGCCTCGCTGACGAAGAAAAGGGCGCGCTGACGCTCGAGCTCGGCGAGGGCATGAAGCGCCTCTCGCAGCAGGCCTACGCGCTCGGCCTCGACGCCGGCGCGGATGAGGCCATGGCCGGCGGCTTCGAGACGCTGTCGCGCGCACTCGCGCGGACCGACCTCTCGGGCAACCGGCTCGTGTCGCCGGCGAAAGCAGCCGAAACGCTGCTCTCGGCGCGCAAGGAAATCGCGACCGCGCGCATCAACGGTGCATTTTCTCGCCTGCCCGGCCTCGGCGCCAAAGCCGCGTTCATCGAAAAGCTGAAAGGCGACTTCGGCGAGGGGCGCGGCATCGCCGGCGAATACGATGCGGCGGGCTTCGAGCGCGTGGTGTCGAGCCTCGAAGCCGATTATCGCAGCGCGCGGGCGGCGGAGAACACCGCGGTGCGCGCGCTCGGCGAGGACATCAAGAGCTCGGCGCGGATCCTCGAAAAGGGGTTCGACGTCGGCGAGGATGCGATCTCGAGCCTCAAGGGCCGCCTGGTGGCCATGGAGGGGGCTGAAGGGGCGGCGACGCTGGCGCGGGACCTAGCGGAAGCCGAGGCCATGCTGGCCTTCCAGAAGCGCGCCCGCGTCTCCACGCCGGCCGAGCTCGAGGCGTGGACTGCAACCGAGCGGCGCGCGCTCGAGGGCGGAGAGGCGGACGCGTTCCGCGTGGCGCGGCTTTCGACTGCGGACACGCTGCTCTCGACCATGCGTGCCGAGCTCAAGGCCGATCCCGTCGGCTGGGCCGACCGTGTGGGGCTGATCAAGGCCGCGCCGCTCGACTTCTCGAACGCCGAGAGCGCAGAGGCAACCGTCAAGGCGCGCCTGGCGCAGGCCGAGGAGGTGGCCGCGATCTACGGGCAGGAGCCGGTTTATCTCAGGCCCGACGAAAAACGCGCGTTCGCCGCCTCCGCCGCGCAGGGCGGCGAGCAGATGCTCGGTCTTTCCGCGGTGCTCGCGAATGCGGCCGGGAGCGAAGCGCCGAAGATCATCGCCGAGATCGCGCCCGAGGCGCCGGTGGTGGCGATGGTGGCCGGCCTCACGGCCGCGGCGGGTCCGACGGCGGCCGCACGTGACGCAGCCGACGGCGTGGCGCTTTCGAAGACGGACGGGTTCAAATCGCTCGCGCCCTCGAAGGACAAGGCGCGCCAGGCGGCGGCGCCGCTGTTGGGCCGCGTTCTCTCCGAGATGCCGCAGGCCGAGAGCGCGGCGATCGCGGCGGCGAATTCCGTCTACGAGGTGCGCGCGCGCCGCCGCGGCGCGGCCGAGTTCGACGAGGACCTCTGGCGCGAGGGCCTGGCCGAAGTGCTGGGCCAGCGCACGGTGGGCGGGGTCTCCTACGGCGGTGTGGCCTATCAAGATCTCGGCGGCGCGGGGCGCGTGCTGTGGCCTGCGTGGAGCTCGCCGACACGCAGCCCCGTCGTGCTGCCGCCGAACGTGCGCACGGACGCGCTTCCCGATCTCATGGGCGCGATCCAGACCGAGGACCTGGCGCGGCGGCCGCGCTTCGCCGACGGCTCGACGGCACCCGTCGATGTCGTGCGCCAGGCCAAGCTGAAGAACGCCGGCGATGGGCTCTACTTTCTGTCGATCGGGGATCCCGAAAGCGACGATCCCATGTGGCTGATGGACGTCGAGGGCGACAAGTACGTGCTCGACCTCAAAGGGCTGCTTCCGGAGCTCGGCCGCCGGCGTCCCGAACTGGTGCTGGGGGGCGAATAGATGCTCTACGGCCGCGTCGACAACCGGCTGCGCGAGGGCGAGACGGCCGCGCCGCGTCCGGTCGATCCGTCGTCGCTCGGTGATGTGTTTTCCGCGGCCTTGCGCGAGACCTATCTCGGCCGGTTGCACACCAGCCGGCAGATGGCCTCAGAGGAAGCCTACGACAACCGCATCGACGCCGTCCGCGAGGCCACCGGCATCGCCCTCGAAAACCCTTGGCGCACGTCGGGCTTCCCGATGATCGTGCCGACGCCGCGCAACAGCTGGGGCATTCCGGGTTTCTCGATCGTCTCCTCCGGTTCTCTTGCCGGCAACACGTGGAGCGCGTTCGATACGCGCCTTCGCGAGCTCGCCGAGCAGTTCCCGCAACATCGCGACATCATCGCCCCCGACCGGCCGGTCTCCGACGATGCGCTGGCGCTCGTGCGCGGCGCCGAGCAGGACTTCAATGAGACTTACGCGCGCGGCGAGCGGGGCAGCTTTCTCGCGAGCCTCGCCGGCGGCGCCGTTGCGAGCTTCAACGATCCCGTCAACGTGGCGGCGATCGGCGCGGGCCCGTGGAACGCCGTGGGCCTCGGTGCGCGCGCGATCCTGTGGAACGCGGCCAAGGCGGGCGCCATCAACGCCGGCGTCGAGCTCGGCAGCTATCCCGAAGTGAAACGGTGGCGCGAGGCGGCCGGCCTCACGTACGGGGCCGACGAACTCGCGTTCAACATGGGCGCGGCCGCGCTGTTCGGCGGGGCGATCGATGCGGGTGGGCGCACGGCCTGGCGCGGGTTCCGCCAGGCGCAGGGCCGCACGCCCGAACTCGACGCGCAGGGCGGCGTGGTGCGCTGGAACCGGCCGGATCCGGAGGCGGCGCTCGATGAGGCCGCGCGTGTGCTGCCGGAGGACAGCGTCGCGCGACGGGCGGCAGACGGCGACACTGCTGCCGTCGACGAGCTGATCGCCGCCACCGGCCAGGCGGACGATCCCGTGCTGCGCGGAGCCAGGATGGCGCGCGACATGGAGGCCGGTCTCGAGGGACCGCCGCCGATCACGGCCGACGACGGCGAAGGGTTTCGCCGGCTTTCGCAATCGCTGCGCGCCGCGACCGATCCCGACGAGCCGCCGCCGGCGGTGCTGGCGAGCTTTGCGGGCGAGCACGCAATCGAGCGGCTTGCGAAGAGAGGCTACACCCTTGGTCGGGACGCACTCGAAATTGCAAGGGCTATGGAAGCGAGCGGCGCCTCTCCGGATGACATCTGGCGTACGACTTCTCAGCTGTTCCGGGAACGGATCGGAGAAGACGGTCCCATGTTCTACGGCGTGTTCAAGGGCGCCGATGGAAAGTGGCGGATCGAGTTCGACGAAAGCGAACTGATCGCAGTGCCAGGCCGTGGTGTCGGCGTTGGTGAAGGATCCGATATTGCTGAGCTGTATCCTGCGGCGCGCGGGATCTCATACACGTTCAACGAGGCGGCGGGGCGTCTGGAGGGCTCCCATCAATCTATTTTGGGAGCTTCGCGCATCACGCTCGACGCCCGGAGCGCAGACGAGCTTCGCAGCGCCGTTGCGCACGAGCTGCAGCATTTTATTCAAAAGCAAGAAGGCTTGGCTCGTGGAGGCTCGCCAGACGAATTCCGCTCGCGCAATTTGCCGAATGCCGATCAGATCAAGGCTGAAATCGCGCGACTGGATGAGATCGCAACGCGCCATATGTTTCGCGCCAGCGACGGGACGTTGTTTTCGAGGCCTTACCATTGGGTGGCCTCAAAGTATTTCGATCGGCGCATCGCGGGTATGGAGCGGGTGGCGGCGGCAATCGAAGAATTGGCCACGTCGGATCGTAAGAACAGCTTCGAACTCTACAGGCGCCTGGCGGGCGAAGTCGAGGCGCGCAATGTCCAGACCCGTCTTGACCTCTCCATGGAGGATCGCTTCGAAATTCCACCCTGGGAAACGGAGAGCGTCGAGCGAGGGCAACAGATCGTTCGTTCCCGGCCGGGCAAATCGGAGGCAACGGCATCTGTTGAGGCGGCGCTAGAGTATTTGGGGGCGACGCAATCTATCACTCCTGCCGGACCCCGGCCCTCCCTCCCCCGCGAAGGGCGCACGGCGATGGGCGCCGAGGCTCTGCAACATGGCGACCGCGGCGCGGTGCAGGCGTCGCTGCTTGGCGGCGACGAGCGCATGGCGGCCGCCATGGCGCGCGAGATGGACGCGGCACACACGCGGCCGCTGATCGACGATCCGGCTGGGCCGGAAGCCAAGCTGCAGGCGGACGCGCTCGAGCAGGACCTGGCACCGGCAATCGAGGAGGCGACCAAGCCGGACGCGCGGCAGAAAAAAGCCGAGGCGCTGGCGGAGATCCAAGCCGCGCGGCTCGCGTCCTTCGACGAGCGCCGCCAGACCATCCACCTGCCTGGTTTCGGCACGGAGGCGTTCGAGGCGGCGCGACGCTTCGACTTCGACGGCGAAGCCGTGGTGGGCTACGACGCCGCCGTCGCCCGCCTCGCCGACCAGGCCGAGGCCTATGCCGGCCCGCGCGGCGTTGCCATGGAGCGCCAGGCGACGATCCTGATCGGGCCGCCTGGGGCCGGCAAGTCGCGTATCGGCAAGGCGCTGGCGCGGGAGATCCGCAGCGCGATCGTTACGTCCGATGAGCCCAAGTTCGTGATCCCGGAGTTCCGTGAGCACGGCGCCGACGGGGCGGCGATCGTGCACGAGGAGGCCTCGATCCTGGCGCGCCTGGTCGAGGACGATCTCACGAGCCGCGGCGCCAACGTCATGGTCGAGAAGCTGGGCTCCAGCAAGGGCTCGATCGATAAGCTCGCCAAGCGGCTCGCCGGCCAGGGATACGAGGTGCGCATGGCCGTGGTGACGGCCCCGCGCGAGGTGCTGCTGCCGCGCATCCAGGCGCGCGGCGAGCGGACGGGTCGCTTCGTGCCGATCGAGGAGGTGGACAAGAACCTGGTCGGCCTGGCCGAAACCGTGGAGATGGCGCGACAATCTGCGCTCTTTCGAGGGGTTGCCGAAATTGACAACGGCGGAGATGCCCCCCATATTTTGAGTGGAAGGGAGACCTTCGGAAATGACCTCCAAAAAGCCCTACAAAGAGCCTCCCGATCGGTCGGTGGAACTCGAGAACATGGCGATCGATCGCCTGCTCTCGGGGAGACAGGACTGGTTCGAGGACGTCGAGGACCGGGCGGCCGAGAGAGCCCAAGCCCGGCGCGAGAAGATGAAGGCCGAAGCGGCCAAGAAGCCGGTTCCGGCGAAGTAGCCTCAAAGAAGCCGGACCCGCTTGCGGACCTCGCGATCGCCGAGGGCCGCTACACGCATGCGCCCGCCTACGAGGCGCTCGCACCTGAGATCCGAGCGCAGATCGACAGAACCGCCCGGATGCTGCCACGCGACGTGAAGCTGCGTGTGGTCGACACGCTGCGCTTCGGCGAGCGCGAGGCGAACGGCGCCTGGGACGGATATGACCGCATCGTCTACGTCTCGCTCGCGGCCGCCGATCCTGTGCGCACCGCGCGCCACGAGGTCGTGCACGCGCTGCGCCAATCCGGCCTGATGAGCGACGCCGAGTTCGACACGCTTTACCGCTTCGCCGAGCAGGCGGGACTGCGCGAGGCCTACGGAATCGACGCGAACTATCGCGATCTCTATCACAAGGCTTACGGCGACCGGGGCGATGCCGGCGTCGAGGCGCTGCTGCGCGAGGAAGTGATCGCCGACATGTTCGCCGACTACTCGCTCAACGGTCGGCGGTTCGCCAACGAATTCGGCAGGCCGGGGCGGACGATCGACAAGCTGCTCGATGCGATCGTCAAGTTCCTGAAGGCGGTGCGCGACGCACTGCATATCCGCGGCTTCGACGACGTGCGCCAGGTGTTGCATGCGATCGAAAGCGGCGAGATGGCGGGACGTGCGGATCTCCCTCCCCTCCCCGAGGGTGGTGCGGTGCCGGCCGGGCGGCTGTTCTCGCTCGGCGGCGGTAGCATTCGCGACCAGCTTCGCGCAGCCGTAGCCGCCGGGCACATCACGCTGGAAGAGGCTGAGCAGATCCAAGGACGGTTCGACCAGCTGTTCCGTGAGCTGCGCTCAGCGTCGGCCGCGAAGGACGCGCTGGCGCGCGAGCTCGACGTCGAGGCGGCGGAGAAGAAGCGTCGCGCGCTGCTGACCGAGCAGGCGCGCGTGGAGCGCGTCGGCGAGCTCCTGTCGCACCGCAACGCGCGCGGCCAGCAGGACATCGCGGCCGCGTTCTTTTTCATGCACGAGCACCACGGCCAGGGCAAAATGGAAGACGTCGAGCATCGCCGCCTCGCGATCCTCGGCGGCTGGCACGCCAAGCTCGACGAGCTGCTCAACGAATTCCGCCGCGGCGCGATCTCGGGCGACCTGCGCCGGCGCGGCGGCGAGACGAAAGCGCGTCTCGACAACGTCGTGCGCGAGCTGTTCGGCGTCGGCACGGGCGACACGAAAGCCAAGACCATCGGGGAGGCCTGGACGCAGGTTGCCGAGGAGGCGCGCCAGCGCTTCAATGCCGCCGGCGGCGCGATCGGCAAGCTCGAAGGCTGGGGCCTGCCGCAGTGGCACAATCCGGAGGCGCTGCTCAACTACGGCCGCGAGGCGTGGATCGAGCACATGACGCCGCTGCTCGATCGCGAGCGGATGCGGAGCGCCCTCACCGGCCAGCGCCTCTCCGACGACGAATTGCGCGAGGCGCTCGGCGTCTCGTGGGACCGCATCACCTCCGATGGGTGGATCGACCGCGATCCCTCGATGCAGCCGTTCGGCCGCGGCGCGCTGTTCAAGCAGCACGCCGACCACCGTTTCCTGCATTTCAAGGATGCGGACACCTGGCTCAATTACGCGCGCGACTTCGGCCAGGGCGACCCCTACGCCGCGATGATGGGGCACCTCTCGACCATGGCGCGCGACATCGCCGGCATGGAGATGTTCGGACCCAATCCGGAAGCGATGCGCAACTACCTCAAACAGGTGATCGAGAAGAACGCGGCGACGAAAAAGTCCGTCGCGCGCGTGATCGAGGAAAAGACCGAGCGCGTGGCGGCGCTGCGCGACCACCTCAGCGCCCAGACGGCGAAGACCGTCGATAGCCTGTTCGCCCTCTCGCGCGAGATGACCGCGCTCTCGCGCAAGAATTTCGGCAAGGGCACGCGCAAGACGAAAAAGCAGCTGAAGAATTTGCAGCACCAGTACAGCTACCTGGTGCACCGCCTCGAGGTGGACGACGCCGGCGTCGTGCTGCGCGACGGTCGCCTCGCCGAGGAATACCGCGCGGCGGTGGCTGACCTCGCTACGCTGCGCCAGGTGCCGTTCGCGGAGACGACGGATCCGCTCAGTCACGCCCGCGCCCGGATGGCGCGGGCGGACCAGATGTGGGACGCGATCCGCGGCACGGCGAACGCGCCCGTCGACGGTCGCTTCGCGAACGTGCTCAACACCGGCCGCCAACTCGTGACGGCGGCGGTGCTTGGCGGCGCCGCGATCTCGGCGCTTTCCGACGTCGCCTTCAATAAGATCACGCGCGGGTTCGTCGGCCTGCCGAAATCGACGCTCGGGGTCCTCTCCGGCTACGTGCGCCAGTTCGGCCGCGAGAACCGGCGCGAGGCGGTGCGCGCGGGCCTGATCCTGGATAGCGCGCTGCACGTCATGCACCAGCAGTCGCGCTATGCCGGGAGCCTCGATACCGGCACCTGGTCCGGTTTCCTTGCCGACCGCGTGATCAGCCTGCAGGGCCTCGCCGCGATCACGCAGGCAGGCAAGCACAGCTTCGGCATGGCGATGCAGGCGGAAATTGCCGACCGCGTGGGGCTTGCCCTCGCCGATCTTCCAGGCCCGCTGCGGCGCACGCTCGAGCGGCATGGCATTACGGCCGACGAATGGGACCAGATCCGCGCCAGCCGGCTCTATGAGCCCGAGGAGGGCGCGACGTTCCTGCGTCCGAAGGAAATCGCGGAGGCGGCAGGGCATCGCCTGGCCGAAAAGTACGTCGGCATGATCCTGCGCGAGACGCGGTATGCGGTGCCGGAGGCCTCCGTGCGCTCGAGCACGATCCTCAAGGCCGGATCGCGACCGGGCACGTTCGTGGGCGAGCTCGCGCGCTCGGCCTCGCAGTTCAAATCGTTCGGCATCGCCGTCGTGCTGATGCACGGCGGCCGCATCGGGCAGGAGATCGGCGCGGGTCGCGGCGCGAACGGGGCGTTCTACGCGGGGAAGATGCTGCTGCTGGGCGGGATCTTCGGCGCACTCGCGCTGCAGCTCAAGGAGCTCGCCAACGGCCGCGATCCGCGCGAGATGACGACGCTGGAGTTCTGGGGCGCGGCGCTGCTGCAGGGCGGCGGCCTCGGCATCTACGGCGACTTCCTGTTCTCGAACGTCAACCGCTTCGGCGGCGGGCTCGAAGGCACGCTCGCGGGGCCGCTCGCCGGGCGTGTCGGCACGCTGCGCGACGCGACGATCGGGAGCGCGATGGACGTGGCGGCGGGCAAGGATCCGAAGCTCGGCCGGACGGGCGTGCAGCTCGCGCGCGAATGGACGCCGGGCGGATCGCTCTGGTACATGCGCCTGGCTTACGAGCGCGTTGTGCTCGACCAGCTGCAGCACATGATGGACCCGGAGGCGAAGAAGGCCTTTCAGACGCGGATGCGGAACCGCCAGCGCGACTACGGGCAGGCGTTCTGGTGGCGGCCGGGCGAGAGCGCGCCGGCCCGTGCGCCTCAGTACGGCGGGCGTTAGCGGCGCTTCAGGTTAGCTGCAGCCAAGGAACCTGGCGCTAATTGCAGTAAAGGCTGTTCCCGATGCGGTTGCAGCTCCGACCGTCACTAAAGTACGTCGTCCCGCCGATCTGGTTTGCGGTCGTGCCATCGCTGAAATAGGTCGTGCCGCCGATCTGCGTCGAGCTAGATCCGTCGCTGTTGTACGTCGAGTTCCCGACCCGGTTCGAAGTGACGCCGTCGCTCCAGTAAGTGGTGCCCCCAATGCGCGAGCCGGAAATTCCATTATCGCAATAGGTTGACGAACCAATCGTGGAGCACGTCTGAGCTACCGCGGTCGAAATTGAAAGCAGGGTCACCAACAACGCTATCAAAGTGCGCATAATAAATTCCCCCGTTAGCTGATCAATCTGCCAACCTTGCTCTCTCGGGCGACGATTGCAAGCACATCTTGCGCTCATCTCCATGGGTCCCCCCCTCCCCGACTAGGGTTAGCGTCCAGCCAGGCGGAGGGCCGACATGCGCTGGATGGACATCGCTTGGGAACAGGAAGGGGCGGGCGTCGAGGAGATCGGCGGCCCGCAGGCGCATAAGTCGATCATCGCCTATTTCCACCAGATCGGCCGCGCGGACATCACCAGCGACGAGGTGCCCTGGTGCGCCGCGTTCTACTTCTGGTGCCTGCAGAAAGCCGGCGTCGACATCTCGTCGATCGATCCGAAAAAGCGCCTGCTCGCCATTTCGGCCGGTAACCTCGGCACGTGCATTTCAGGCCCGCGCGTAGGCTGCGCGTGCGTGTTTCCGCGCCGCGACAAATCGGGACGCATCATCGGCCATCACGTCGGTTTCGTGACCGGCTGGACGGCAAGCGTCATCACGCTGCTCGGCGGCAACCAGGCCAACAAGGTTCGCGAGGCGGACTTCAAGCGCACGGCCGACATGATGTTCGTCTGGCCGCCGCCGCCGGCGACGGCAGCGGATATGGCCGCAGAGGGCTCGCGCACAGTCGCGGCCTCGAACCGGCAGATCAAGGACGGCGCCAAGGGCGCGGCGGTGCAGACGGCGCCGATCCCGACGCCTGACGCGGCAGTTTTTAGTGGCGCTTCGGATGCCCACTCCGCATCCGCGCCGTTTCCCGACCCCTCCACCATCGCCGGAAAGGCCAGCCAATCTCAGGGCTGGTTCTCGACGTTCGAAAGTTTCGCGCTGTTCGCCTGGGGCAAGTGGCCGTGGATCGCGGGCGCGCTCGCGCTCTACTGGCTCGCGCGCATGGCATGGGACGCCTTCCAAATACGACGGGCACGGATCGAAGACCATAACACTGGCAAAACGCTCGCCGTAGAGCCGGGCGCGGATGCGCCGAGCGAAGCGACGGCGTGGGCATCCGAAGCGCCCCAAGAAGGTGAGGGCTGGCAATGATCGGCAAGGTCCTCGGCTTCTTTTTCGATCGTGCGCTCGGCAAGGGCGCGCTGGTGTTTGCGTTGATCGCCGGCCTTGTCGGCTGGTGGCAGATCGACCGCTCGGGCCAGCGGGCCATCGGCGCCGCGCAAGCCACGGCCGCCTCCGCACAGCAGGAAACGGAGATCCTCCATGACCAACTCGAGCACGCTGACGCTGTGCGCGCTGATGCTCTGCGTGCCGCTCGCGGTGAGCGGGTGCGCAACGTCAAGCGCGACCCCTACCACCACGACGCGGGTCGTTGACGTCGGCACGAAGAAGCTGCGCCCGTTCGAAACGCGCGCAGCCGACACGTGCGAAACGCAGCGCGCCGCCGCGGCAGAGAACAGCGTGCGCGACAGCCGTCCGGGCAAGCCGATCGTCTATTGCGCGCGCTGCGATTGCCCGGAGCTCTATTCTCCTGCCGCCCTTCAGATGCCCACGCCTTCGACGCATCCGGGCGCGGCATCCGCGCCGCCGACCTCCTGAGGCCCCGACATGGCGCTGCCGTTTTCCCCGCGCATCTCCAACCCTTACACCCTCTCGGCGGGGCAGACCGGCCCATTGACGCAGGACTGGCCGCTCTACGCCGAGGCGGATCTCGTGGTCCTTCACCGGCGCGGCTCGGAAGTCACAGAATTCGAGTGGAACATCGATTTCACGATCGAGCATGCCGTGGACGAGAGTGGCCGCCGGATCGGGTTCTCGATCACGCTGGTGGAGCCAGCGCTCGAAGGCGATCGCCTCGTCATGATCGGCCAGCGCAGCGTCCAGAACGTCGTGACGCTCACTTCCGAGCGCGGCGCGACGCCGGCGGCGCTGAACCGGGCGATGGACATCGCCTACGCGCAGATGCAGGAGGCGGCGCGAGAGGCCGAGCGCTCGTTCAAGACCGACTTTTTCGACCCCACCGTGTTCGACCTCGGCGGCCGTCGCATCACCAACATCGCGCCGGCGGTGGATGAGGGCGACGTGTTGACGCTCGGCGCGGCGCAGACCGTGTTGGCCGATGCCGCGAACGCCGCCGCAGAGGCCGCGACTGCAATCGCCGTGGCCGCGGCCGAGACCGCGACGGAAGAGGCCGGGATCGCAACCGGTGCGGCCGGCGCGGCGACCGGGGCCGCGGGTGCGGCGGCAGGCGCCGCGGGTGCCGCAGGTGCGGCGCAGGAGGCGGCGGAGGCGGCTCAAATGGCCGCGGAAGCCGCGGCGGCCAGCTCTCTGCTGCTCGACGGCAGCCGTCCGATGACGGGGCCGATCGTGCTCTCCGAGATCTCCGCGCCCGATGCACCCGCCGCCGGGCGGATGGCGCTCTACACGAAATCGAACCAGAAGCTCTACTACAAGGACGCCGCCGGCGCCGAAGTCGAGATCGGCGGCGGCACCAGCGACCGCCTCACGCCCGCGATGTTCGGCGCGGCCGGAGACGGCATCGCCGACGACAGCGAGGCGATTGCCAATGCGCTCGGTGTCGCGGTCTCCGCGGGGCTTCCGCTCGATCTCGGGGGCGCGGACAAGACCTATCTGCTCGACGATTGGGAGGCTTGGGGCCACGAGCCTGCGGGCCCGATCAAAATCGCCAGCCAGGGCGCGCTCGTGAAGGGCCCGGCGGGCGGCGCATACTTCCTCCGGCCCGGGACCGTTTTCGAGATCAGCAACACGCGCTTTGACCGCTGGACGGGCGTCGTCGACGCCAGGAGCGCGGACGAGGGTGAGATCTCCGGGGCCCGCTTCGAAGGGAACGCCTGCACGAACATTTCCGGTATCCCGTTCAACGTCGAATGCGAGTTCCGTGACGGCCACGTCGGCCGCAACCGCTTCGCGAATTGCACGGGCGGCTACATCATCCGCATCGGAGACAACGACTACGCGCGTCAGAACGAATGGTCCGGGAACATCATCGAGCAGAACATCATCCGGAGCGTGACGGCCTCCGGGGAGACATCCCTGTTCGCCATCATCGTATACGGCCGCGATACGCTGATCCTCGGCAACGATCTGCGCGATCTGGCGTCGACGAACGGCGAATGCATCGGGATCTATACCAAGCTCCGGAACTCGCGCGTGATCGGCAATAGCGTGCGGAACCTGTCGTCGAGCGGCGGATCCGGCGCGGCGCTCGACGTGGTGGGCATCTCGATGAAGGGCGCGCGCCGCAATGTGACCAACTCGGGCCCGCAGGGCTACGACATGACCTGCATCGGAAACACCGTCATCGGCGTCGGTGCTCAGAACGTCAAGGGCACGGGCATTCGCGCGCAGATATCGGATGCGATCGTCGCAAACAACATCATCAACGACGTGGGGCTCATCGGCGTCAACGTCGACGACAGCAACGGCTCGGTCAGCGTGGGAGTTTGCGACAACCACATCAGGGGCTTCAACATGCTCGGCGTGACCGGCATCATGGTCTCGACGTACGGCTCGGGGCATCGCGTCACGGGAAACAGCGTGATCGATTTCCAGCGCTGCGTCCGCGTCGAGGGCATCTCTCCCAATTCCGTGGCGGGGGTAAAAGTCACGGGCAACCACCTCAAGTTTTTGAACAACGGGGCCTCGATCTATATCGGCGACTTCGTCGGATCGTTGACGATGTTCGGCAACAGCCATGAGGGGACGGGCAACCAGGCTGTCTTGTGGTCCGGCACGCCAGCCAAGGCGATCCAGCAGCAGGAAGATTTCACGATGTGCACCGTGACGAACGTCAACGGCGGCACGCCGACAAATCCGCTGACCGGCGGCTCCAACCTGGTGCCGTGACACAATGAGCCAGCAAGCCCTCGAGCAACGCGTCGGTGAACTCGAGACCGGGCAGGCCCGCCAGGAAGTGCGCCTGGGCCGCATCGAAAGCGACGTCGGCAAGATCACGTCCGGCGTCGAGAAGCTGCTCGAGCGCGACGCGCGGCGCCCGCAAGCGCTGACCTGGCAGGCCGTGGCGGCGACGTGCGTCGGCATGGCGGCGGTCGCCGTGGTAGGCTGGTGGCTGATCGAGACGGCGCCCGCGGTGCGCGCGATCGACGACAAGGTGGCGAAGGCCCGCGCGGACATGACGGCCGAGGTGCGCGCCGTCGAGCGGCGCGTCGATCGGCTTGACGATCCCGAGATCGGTCGCGTGCCGGCGGTCGAGCGGCGCGTGCGCGAGCTCGAGCAATGGGCGCCGCGCGTGACGCGGTATTAGGGGGCCCTTCAGATGCCCACTCCGCATCCGGGCCCGGACCCGCGGGACGAGCGCCAGGCGCGGCTGCTCAAGTGGCTGATCGGCATCTGGGTCGCGGCGATGCCGCTCGTGCTGGCGGGGCTTGGCCATTACACCGTCGCCCGGCCGGAGATCACGCTGCGGGGCGCGTCACTCGCAGCGGCGGCGAGCTGCCTGGGGGCGGAGCGCTAAAGAGCGTTCTCATTTCGTTCTCGCCATGCTACGCCCTGACCATGAGTCAGGACCTCGTGCGCTTCCGCGATCGCTATTCGGGCCCGTGGACCGTCGAGGAGACGGACGCGGGCTTCGTCGTGCGCGCTGCCTGCGGCGCGCGCCTCGCGTGGGTGTACTTCCGCGACCTGCCGTCCGAATGGCGCATCGGGCAGTTCTACGCCCTCGACAAGGCCGAGGCCCGCGCGATGGCGGGGGCGATCGCGGGGCTGGCAAAGAAAACCCCGGAGCGGTGAGGCTCCGGGGTGGTCTTGGTGTACGGGCCCGGATGCGCCGAGCGAAGCGAAGGCGTGGGCATCCGAAGGGCCCAAGGATCAAGCCGCCACGATCTCGCGCAAGTAGCGGTGCGACGTGGAGCGCGGCAGGTCGATCGCCGCCCTCACCTCGCGCGGCTCGGGCGGGCGGCCGTGCTTTTTCTGGAACGCGAGCGCGAAGCTCTCGACCTGGCGCCGGCGCTCGTCCGGCTGGCTTTCCTTCGCCAGGCTCCGCCTGGACCGGCGACCAGGCTTCGGCGGCTGCGGTGCCGGTGGCGGCTCGCTCGCCTCGAACGCCTTCATACGCTCGTAGAGATCGATCTCTTCTTGCGCGCCTCCGGCACGACCCCGGCGCAGGCCGCCGGCGAGGCCGATGTGAAAGAACACGATCGAGCCGGCCTCCAGGAACAGCGCCGGGATGTTCGGTTCGATCAGCATCAGCGCCGCTTCGATGCGCGCCTGGCCTTCGGCGTCGGCGCCACGGAGCGCGGCGACGATGCCGGCCGCGTTCTTGATCTTGGTGTTGACCGGCACGGCGGGCCCCAGGCGGGCGAGATCCGCCTCGTGGCCCTTCACGGCGGCCTCGTAGACCTTGAGGCTCTCCATGATGCCGTCGCAGCGCTTGCCGCGGCCGCTCGCGCATTCGCGGGCGTGCTCGTCCCGCTTCTTGTCGAGGCGGTCCTGGTCCTTCGCGCGATTGGCGAGGACCTCGGCGCGGGCCTGGTTCTTCGCCTCCGCCTCGAGCTGCGCCGTGGCGCGCCCCTCCGCCGTGCGGCCCGCGGTGCCCATGAGGCAGTAGAGCGAGCCGACGAACGCAAGCATCAGAAGGGCGGCGGCGTAGTGCCAGGTGCGCCAGGTGGCGAGCATCTTCCCCGCCATTACGCCGGCGGCGATGGTGCCGACGAGCACGAGGACGGCGAGCAGATGATCGACGGTGACGGTGTGCGTGTGGCGGATGTCCTCGACGAGGACGGCCGCGGCGCCGACGGCGCAGAGCGCGCCGAGGACGATTGCCCCATAGCGGGGCCGGGTGGTATTGCCCATGGCAGGGTCTCCATTGTGGTAGCAGTGGATGCCTTAGGCGTGGCGGGGTGGTGGTACACTCCGTCGCGCCGACCCTGATCATGAATCGCGTCGGTTAAGAAATCCAGTGACTTGCGCGCCACGGTTCAAGTTTTTTGTGAATTGTCGAGCTTGAAAGCCTCGATCAGCAAGTGCTGCAGCTGGGATTTTCCGACGCTCCTCGAGCCTTGCATGAACACAAGCGGCCGGTGGCTCGACGAAAGCTGCGAGCCGATCCAGTCCGCGGCGAGCTCGGCATGTTCTTCGCCGAAGTGCTGCCTGGCGATCTCGAGCACCTTTGCGCGCGTTTCGTTGTCGGGTTGAACGTTGTCGTCGATGGTGACGACAGTGTCCTCGTCGCTCACGGCATCTCTCCGTATTCGGAAGAATGGGTCTCAGTCGGACGCGATCCGGCGTCCGATTGAAAAATAGTCGGACGTTCTCGTATAGTTCGCTTGAGGGATGCGCCGTAGGCGCTTGCAATATCGAGCATTTTAAATGGCGGTCCCTACGGGAGTCGAACCCGTCTTTTCAGATTGAAAATCTGACGT